>CAZWTI010000228.1:0-2694 GCA_964637065.1 uncultured Puniceicoccaceae bacterium | reverse complement strand
TTTCAACAAGCGAGAAAACCGGAACTTGAAGGGCAAAACGCCGCCCGAGGCCATGGATCTGATCATCGCCGAGGCCCGGCGGCGCGGTTTGCTCATCCTGCTCGATTTCCACAGGCTCAATGATCGCGAAATTCCCGAACTTTGGTACGGCCACGGATTCACTGAAAAGGACTGGATCGACGCGTGGCGGATGCTTGCACTTCGCTATCGAAAGGAAAGGAACGTGATCGGGGCCGACCTCAAGAACGAACCTCACGGACGAGCAAGCTGGGGCACGGGTGACCCGAAGACCGACTGGCGACTGGCCGCCGAGCGGGCGGGCAATGCCATCCTCGAGGTCAATCCCGACTGGTTGATAGTGGTCGAGGGAATCGAGAAGAACGTCCCGGGACAAAAACTGCGGGGGCACTGGTGGGGCGGCAACCTGGAGGGCGTCCGAAAGTTCCCCGTTCGTCTGGCGAAGCCGAACAAGCTGGTCTACTCGCCCCACGAATACGGTCCGGGAGTCCACCATGCCAAGTGGTTCGACGAGGCCGGCTTCCCGAAGAATCTATATGCGCGCTGGGAAACGGGATTCTATTACATCGCGAGCGAGGGCATCGCCCCGATATTGATCGGTGAATTCGGAGGTCGCCGTGTCGACTCCGAGTCGAAGGAGGGGATTTGGCAGCGACGTTTCGTCGACTTCATCAAGCAAAAGGAGCTCGGCTTCGTCTATTGGTGCTGGAATCCCAACGGAGGCGACACGGGCGGATTGGTGAAGAACGACTGGAAGACCGTCGAGTCGGACAAGCAAAGGCTTCTCCGGAAGCTTCTCATAAAATAAAGGAGACTTTCAGGACTCCGGCAAAAACCCAAGACCCCCCTCTTGCAAGAAAAGTTTTCCGAGCATTATGCCGTTTGCATTCGCGATGCCGGGCCGTTGGAGAAATTCCCGCCTTCCCGAGGCCAAGCCTGTCGGAAACGACGCAGGACGAGGGAGACGGCGCGCTGGCTCTCCTTGATGACTTCCAGGAGGATGATCGGTCGAGCCCGCAGGATTCTTAGCCAATGCTGAAGATAGGAGGCGTGACCCTTCAGCTCGGTGGTGATGGACAGCTTGCGGCTGAGACAGTAACTGCCCAACTCGGCGACTAGTTCCTCGTAGGCGTAGGCGTCTCGATCGGGCGTCTCCGAACGGAGTCGATTCAGCCGGAACGGATGCCCTGTGCTGTGGATGATCTCGTGGCACCAGGTGGCGTAAAAGTCCTCGGGGGTGTCGAAGTGGTGAAAGGACGGCATCCCGATGCTGTCCCGGGCTGAGTTGTAATAGGCCGAGGAATTCTCGAAGGTGGCCCTGCATTCCGCTCGGTTCCATGAATCGCAGCAGCGCCGGGCCCGCTTGACCCTCTCGATCTCGGAGAGGCCGGCATTGCGGGGAGGACGGAGGATCGAGAGCATGTCCTCCATCGTGCGAACGGGAGCGGATTTCTCTCGGAAGTCCTCGACGTTGTGGACTTCGACTTGGACGAACGAGCTGGTCCAGGAACCTCCCATCATCCTGTTCCCCCAACGATCCTTCACGGGTTCGCCGGTCCATCGGTCGACCCTCGGCACGTGTTCGCGGAAAACGGGCCGAAAAATGGAACGTGCGCGAGCTCCCTCCTTGAGTCGCCATCCCAGCTTCTCGCCCTGCCGCCTCGTCAACCAGCAAGGAAGCTCGTGGTTCCCCGCCCCCTCGGCGATTTCCAGCAGGAAGGAATTGACGGGGCCGTATTCGTGGCCCGTGAAGAGGGTCATGGGACGGAGGCCGAGGTCGCTCCAGGGTTGTCGCCAAGGGAGACGCCCGGACTCGATGACCTTGATCAACGGGATGATCAATTCACGGGCCAGTTCGTCGTCGCGCTCGTTCCCGGGTTGCCCGGAAGCTCCTCTTCCTCCTTCCTCTAACCGAGCTTCCGTAATCACGACAGCGGACGCAGGTTTGAGACGAACAAGAAATCACTCAGGAAAGGGGAGAACACGGTCCTCTCGGGCGGGGGAGGATTTTCCCACCATCGACTCAAGACGGAGGCCAGGCGATCGCCTTCGGATCGAGGAGGAAGAACCGGCGCCTCGAGGTCGGAATCGAGCCGATTCGCCTCTCGAAGCCAATGGGCGGCGTTTTCGGCATGACCGGCGTTGCGATGAAAACAATGAAGAAGAATGCGGAATCGGGCGAGCTTGGGGAATCGGCGAATGGCCCGAAGGATGGCCCCGGTCGCCTCCCAGACCCCGAACCGGACATAGGCGCAGATTGCCTCGAAGGCCACCGATCTGGAATCTCCGGGTCTCCTCAGAGCGAGCTGCCCGGCGACGGGGTGCAGCGCCTCCCAGTTCTCATCTCCCAAGTGAATCTCGAACCAGAAAGGGTGCGCAAGGTCGATCTCGGGCACTTCCTCGTTCAGGGCCTTCAGTTCGCGGACGGATTCGTCCCGCATGTCCAGCTTGTAGTATCCCTCTGCTCGCCAGAGGCGCCAGAGGGGATTGATGTCGCCCCCGTCCATCGATTCAGGACTGAGGTCCGAAGGCGGCGGCGTGGACGATCGAATCATCTACCAGGAGAGCGTTCCCGTGTGAGTCGCGTCTGCGGAGGCGGAGGTCGTCGCCGACTCCCACGGACTTGAAGCGTTCCGTGTCCCACGAGCTTATTTCCGCCAGCAGGGACTCGGCCTT
>CAZWTI010000227.1:0-7382 GCA_964637065.1 uncultured Puniceicoccaceae bacterium | reverse complement strand
TTCCCCGCCGTGGTTTCAATAATGACCGCTTCAGCAAGGTGTTCTCCATCGTGAATGTTGGTGACTTGGGAAAAATCAGCGGCGACAAGGTAGACTTGGATTCCGTCAAGTCTGTTGGACTCGTCCGCCGTAATGCTACCTCCATTAAGTTGCTAGGCGAGGGCGAGGTGAAACAACCCTATGTGGTCAAGGTCGACAAGTGCTCAGCAACCGCCGAGGAGAAAATCAAGGCTGCTGGTGGTTCTGTGGAAATCGCCTGATCTATCGTCGATAGCAGAAGTCATGATTTAAGCAGAGAGTTCGACTTTTCATTCAGATGCTATCGGCTTTTACAAATTCGCTCAAAATACCTGAACTTCGTCAGCGTATTTTCTTTACATTGGCTTTGTTGTTTATTGCGCGAGTCGGAGCCAATGTCCCCTTGCCCGGAGTGGATCCAACTCCCATCCGCGAATTCTTCGAGTGGCGAGCTGAACAAAGCCAAGACGACGGAAACGATATTCTCGGGTTCTACAACATGTTCACGGGTGGAGCACTTTTGAATGGAGCATTATTTGCTTTGGGCATTATGCCTTATATTAGTGCCTCCATCATTATGCAGCTTATGGGAGCTGTTTTCCCTCAGTTGGCCAGACTACAGCAGGAGGGTGAGCCCGGCCGCCAGAAAATTTCCCAATATACGCGTTATTTAACGATAATCATCTGTGTAGTGCAGGCTGGCTTGCTGGCGTTGGCCTTGCGGGATAGTCCCGGAGCGCTCATTCAGGGCTTTAATCCCAACAATCTCGGTTTGGATGGAAAGCCGTTCGGCGATATCGTTGTGTCGCAATCGTCGATGTTCCTCGTCAACGGCGTCGTTTTCCTTACCACAGGCACGTTGATTCTCATGTGGTTGGGAGAACAAATTACGCAGCGAGGTATTGGCAACGGTATTTCCTTGCTTATTACGGTAGGAATCTTGGCCGATCTCCCCAAGGCCTTTGCCGATGCCTATTCGCTGATCTTTCTGGCACCTGCTGACGACAAGATGGCATTGGTCAAGGCCCTTCTTATGGTGGGATTATTTTTGTTAGTTGTTGCGGGTGTCGTTGCAGTTACCCAGGCACAGCGAAAAATCCCCGTGCAATACGCCAAGCGTGTAGTGGGGCGCAAGGTGTTCGGCGGGCAAAGTTCTTTCCTCCCGCTCAAGGTTAATTACGCAGGGGTAATGCCAGTTATATTTGCTAGTGCCATCCTCATGTTTCCCGCGCAATTGTTGAGGACTTTAGGTGCGGCTATTGCGGATAGTGCGACGGAAAGCAACTGGGCTCTGGATTTAGCTGCGATGTTTGCCGGAAGGGGTTGGCTGTACTACTTGGTGTATGCGGGCCTAATAATGGTCTTCAGTTACTTCTGGGTATCCATTATGTTCAAGCCCGTCCAAATTGCTGATGATCTGAAGAAGAATGGCGGATATGTTCCCGGCGTACGACCGGGAGACCCCACGGCCCGATTTCTAGACTTCGTGATGACGCGACTCACCCTTGCCGGGTCCATATTTCTTACCCTCATCGCTGTTTTTCCGGATATCATTTTCAATTTCGCTGGAGTTTCCTACAATGTCGCGACTTTCTTTGGAGGTACGGGTTTGCTCATCATTGTGGGCGTGGTGTTGGACACGATGCGACAAATTGAGACTTTCCTTCTGCAGCGCCATTATGATGGCTTTCTTCGCAAGGGCCGGTTGCGTGGACGAAGTTCCGCTCCTCAAGGACAGGGCATCGAGTCATTGGAGCTTAAGGAATTTGAGGCTCAGTGGCGTCCTCTTATTTGGATTTCCGTTGCTCTTTTCCTGTTCGGACTTGCTGGGTGGGTTCTTAAACCTTGATGACTCGTTCTAACTTTTAACCCACATCAAATTATGGCGCGACTGCTAGGAGTAGATATTCCAAACCGAAAGAAAATCGAGTATTCGCTTCGCTATGTTTATGGGATAGGGCGCACGCTCTCGAAAAGCATACTCGAAGAAGCCGGCATCGATCCGAATGTCCGAACCCAAGAACTTAGCGAACAAGAATTGAGCCACATCAGCAAAGTTATCTTGGATAGGAAGTGTTTGGTGGAGGGTGATCTCCGTCGAACCATAACCGGCAATATGAAACGTCTCCAAAGTATCCGTTGTTATCGTGGGTTGCGCCATCAGCAGGGGTTGCCTGTTCGTGGGCAGCGCACGATAACAAATGCCCGTACCCGCAAAGGTGCCCGTAAGACTGTCGGTGTAATTCGCAAGAGCACCTAATGCCAACAATACTTTCAACTAAACTCCGAAATTTATGAGCGACGAAGAAAAAGACGAAAACCTTACCGCTTCCGAAAATCAGGATTCCGAAAATCAACCGAAGGAGAAGCAATCTGCAGATTCTGCCATCGAGGAAGCAAGTGAGGAAAGTTCCGAAGGGCAAGTTCCTGAAGCAGAGACTGAAAAGGAAAAAAGTGACGACCCGAAAGGCAAACCCAAAGCTGAAAAGAAGGAAGAAACTGCCGAGGATTTGCTTGGTGCAAAGATCGAGCAAGGCAAAATCCGCAAGGCGAAAGGAAGCAAGAACGTTACTTCCGGCATCTGTCACGTGATCGCTACTTTCAACAATACCAAGGTAACTTTCTCTGACTTGAAGGGCAATGTTATCTCTTGGTCTAGTTCGGGGAAATGCAACTTTCGCGGGTCCCGAAAATCCACTGCCTATGCGGCGCAAGTGGTTACACAGGACGCAGGGCGTACCGCCTTGTCTCATGGGATGAAGGAAGTCGTTGTGAAGATTAAAGGGCCGGGCATGGGTCGCGATTCAGCTGTTCGCTCGCTTCAAAGTCTCGGATTCAAGGTAAGTTCCATTATCGATGTCACTCCTGTTCCCCACAATGGTTGCCGACCGCCTAAGCGTCGACGCGTGTAAAAAATCTTCACCTAAATAACCAAACCTTTCCAACCATGTCCCGCTATACTGGACCAACCACTCGCATTAACCGTCGTTTCGGCATGGCCTTGTTTCCCGCCAACAAGGCTTTCGAGCGCAGAACTTATCCTCCTGGGCAACATGGGCGAAACTTTCGTCGCAAGCAAAAGGACTATGGAGTCGGCTTGAATGAAAAACAGAAACTGCGATATTCGTACGGTCTTACCGAAAAGCAGTTTCGCAATACTTTTGAGAAGGCCAAGCGCAAGCGTGGCGTGACTGGAGAAGTGTTTCTTACTCTTCTTGAAACACGTCTGGACAACATCATATACCGAATTGGTTTTGCGAGAACCCGGCAAGCCGCTCGCCAATTTGTTAATCACGGGCACATCCTCGTGAACGGACGCAAGGTAGACGTTCCCAGCTTTCAGGTATCAGCAGGGGATGTTTTGGGAGTACGGGAAAAAACCTCCTCCCGTCAGCTTGCCACTCGAAACCTTGAAGACTCTCAGTACAGACCGACACCGGCATGGGTCTCAGTGAATGCCGACTCCCTTCAGGGTACGGTCGACCGCCTACCTGATCCGGAGGAACTCGACCAAAGCATTAACGTACAGCTCGTTGTCGAGTTCTACAGCCGCTAATTTTCATCAATAACATCCCGAGCAAGATCCCAACCAACCGATATCGATTATGGCTAAGCGACTTGGAAAGTTTGAATTACCTAACCGCCTCGTAAAAGAGGAAGAAACCGCCACAGACGAATACGCGAAATTCGTAGCCGAGCCCTTTGAGTCCGGCTATGGACATACCATTGGCAATGCCTTTCGTCGTGTCTTGCTGAGTTCCATTGAAGGCTCAGCCATTTCTATGCTCAAGATGGACGGAGTGCAGCATGAGTTTCAGAGTCTTGATGGTATTGTCGAGGATGTGTGCGACATCGTCCTCAACCTCAAGAAAATCTTACTCGTATGCCACAAGACTGAGCCAGTAGAACTGATTCTTGACATCGAGAAGGAGGGCGAAATCACTGCTGGTGATATTGCTCCTGTGGAGGGCGTTGATGTCATCAACCCCAAGCAACTCATCCTCACTACCGCCCGCAAGCTTCGGGTTCAGGCCCAGATGGTTGTTACTATGGGTCGTGGGTTTTGTCTTGGGGAAGACAATAAAAGTGAAAACCAACCCATCGGCTTTATCAATGTCGATTCCCTATACAGTCCAGTTAGGCTCGTTAAGTATGATGTGCAGAATACACGTGTAGGTCAAATTACTGACTATGACAAACTGTTGCTTGAAGTTCATACCGACGGTCGAATTACCCCTGATGACGCCCTCAAGCAATCCGCCGCTATCCTTCGCCACCACCTCGACGTCTTTGAGGACATCAGTGACGATGAAATCGAATTCGAAAGTCAAACCAAGGAAGTAAGCGAGGAGCAGAACCGTCTCCGCAATCTCCTTGGCATGAGTGTCAACGAAATCGAGCTTTCCGTGCGTGCAGCCAATTGTCTTAACAATGCGAACATCACTTCGGTGGGCGAGTTGGCAACTAAGACAGAGCCTGAAATGCTAAAGTACCGAAACTTCGGCAAGAAATCTCTCAATGAAATCAAACAGAAGCTCGAACAACTGGGATTATCGCTCGGGATGAAGTTTGAGAGCCGTCTGCTTGATCCTCCTTCTAACTAAATCACATCTCCCCTTTTCTCATGCGACATCGCAAGCATAAGCATCTGCTCGGCGTTAAGTCTGCCCATAGGTTATCCTTGTTGGCGAACCTTTGTTGTAGTCTTGTCCAGAATGGTCGTATTCGAACCACTTTAGCCAAAGCCAAGGCATTGCGCCCATTTTCCGAGAAAATTATAACATTGGCCAAGAAAGCGTACCTTGCGGATGATAGTAAGGCCGGCCGAGCTAAGAAATTGCATTATCGGCGCTTAGCTATTGCCCGCTTACGCAACAAGAAAGTTGTCCAAAAGCTTTTCGGCAAAATAGCGGAACAATTTGTGAATCGTTCTGGCGGCTATACCCGCATTTACAAGTTGGCCATGCAGCGCCGGGGTGATGCAGCTGAGCTCGCTATTATCGAAATTATCGAAGCCTCGGACGAAGGGTACCCCAAAAGAAAAAAAGGTAAAAAGAAGAAGCCTTCCAAGAAAAACATGAGTGCTGCTCCTGCGGAAAAGGCATCTGAAGAACAGATTAAGGAAGAATCAGCCACAGAGGGTTCGGGAACTAAAGATTACGAGGAAATCGAAACGGCAGAAGCTGTGGATGAAATTGATACTGGGGAATCCGAAGAGAGTTCTGAAACGGTTGATGGCGAAGAATCAGTTGAGTCTGGATCAAAGGCGGAAGAGGAGACAGATTCAACTGCCGAGGATGACGAAAACAACAAGATTTCTGAAAGCGAAAGTACCCCTAACGAAGAGGACTCCGCAGAGTCTTCCGAGGTAAAAAAAGCCCCTTCTGTCAAAGAGATTGAGCCAGAACCTGAAAGCGAAGAAAAGAAGGCTTAATTCTTCGTGCCTTGCTTTGCGGGCTGACGATCTTTAGGTTCTCGGTCATGGATGCTTTAATTCATTTTCCGTTTACGTGGATGGTTCTTTTATGCCTCGGGACTTTCTTTTTTATAACCTTTTATTGTTGGGTTAGGTTGGAGAATCTAGATGAGAAGAAGTATCGAAAACTAGGAGCAACCTCACTTTTTCACTGTGTGAAATGTGGTGAATTGTTCCAAATTCAGGGCGAAAAAGAAAGCACAGATTGTCCTTCATGCGACAAGAATAACTTGCGTCTGCGCTTCTGATTCGCGAAGACGTCTTGCCATGCCGCAGACGATAGTTGTTCTTGATTTTGGTTCGCAATACACGCAAGTCATAGCTCGGCGTATTCGCGAAGCGAAAGTTTTCTCCAAAGTTTTGCCCTTCGATATTTCCGTTGAGGAACTAAGAAGGCTATCTCCCGCAGGTATCATCCTTTCTGGCGGTCCAGCCAGCGTTTTGGGCAAGAATTCTCCCAAGCCCAATCCCACCCTTTTCCGTTTAGGAATTCCTGTATTGGGAATTTGCTATGGGCTGCAAGTCATGGGCAACATGCTCGGAGGGGAAGTGGAAAGTAGCGAGCAACGCGAATATGGACGAGGGGAACTCAAAGTAAATCGTAAGGGTAACCTTTTCAAGGGACTGCCGGCCAAACTCAATGTTTGGAATTCTCATGGAGATCGACTTGCCAAGCTTCCAAAGGGCTTTCGTGCAGTAGCCTCTACTGAGAATTCTACCTTCGCCGCCATAGAAGATTCTGCTCGGAGATTCTATGGACTTCAGTTCCACCCGGAAGTCGAACATACTGAGTGCGGGACGGATTTGATAGCTAATTTTCTTCGACACATATGTAAGTGCAAGGGGGATTGGAGGCTCGACGACTTCACGCAGAGAGTTGTTGCAGACATTCGCAAAAAAGTGGGTGGGAAGAAAGTAATCCTTGGTCTTAGTGGCGGTGTTGATTCTTCCGTCACTGCTGCCCTTTTACATCGGGCTATCGGCGACAGGCTCACCTGCGTTTTTGTAGACAATGGACTTCTTCGCCTCAATGAACGCAAACAAGTTGAGAAATTGTTTCGAGACAATTTTCCCTCTCGACTCAAAGTGGTAAATGCCGCGAACCTATTTCTCAACCAACTAAAAGGAGTCTTTGATCCCGAGCGAAAAAGAAAAATCATCGGTAAGACCTTTATTAAAGTGTTCGATGAAGCAGTCTCGAGCGTCGGCGAAGTTGAATTTCTCGCACAAGGCACTCTTTATCCGGATGTGATCGAAAGTGTTCCTATCGGTGGTAATCCTGCGGCTATGATAAAAAGTCACCACAATGTGGGCGGATTGCCAAAAAAGATGAAGCTCAAATTACTCGAACCCCTGCGAGAGCTGTTCAAGGATGAAGTTCGTGAAGTTGGGAAAGAATTAGGATTGCCGAAGGATGTTCTGATGCGCCACCCCTTTCCAGGGCCAGGTTTGGGTGTTCGCGTTGTGGGCGAAATTACTCGGTCACGGTTGCGTGTCCTTCGTGAAGCTGACGCAATCCTTCAAGAAGAGCTTTTTCGAAGCAAGCAATACTATAAGCTTTGGCAAGCTTTCTGTGTCTTTCTCCCTGTACGGAGCGTTGGAGTGATGGGAGATGAACGAACTTATGAAAATGTCATTGCCGTCCGTGCCGTGACTAGCAGCGATGCGATGACTGCCGATTGGGCACAGCTTCCCGACACTCTTCTGCGAACTATCTCCAGCCGCATCATCAACGAGGTGAAGGGAGCGAACCGCGTCGTCTACGATGTGAGCTCAAAACCTCCCAGTACCATCGAGTGGGAGTAAAACCTGCTGAGATTAATGCTCATTCTCTAATGAAACATTTTGACGGTAAAGATCCGAAGCTGTTTGAGAAGCTTGGCTCCCA
>CAZWTI010000226.1:0-2944 GCA_964637065.1 uncultured Puniceicoccaceae bacterium | reverse complement strand
CTACTTCGATTGGCATCCGTAAACGTTTCGGTCTCCATGAGGTTGACCCATTTGCCGTATCCTATCATCACCGAAAATTGAGAAAGCAGTTTCAGACAAACCAGTCAGGGGAAAACAAGATCAGGCGATGACGTCGTGGATAACTTTCCCAAAGACATCGGTAAGACGAACGTCTTGGCTGTTATGGCGATAGGTAAGTTTCAGGTGATCGAGGCCGAGGGTCACGCGCCGAATCAACGTATATCGATCAGCCTCAAACTGGGGCTTGAGATTTTTGGAATTCAACTTTGCCAGAATAAAGGAATCAACCGGTGTACGAATCCAAGCTTCTCCCTTAACTTCCGGCACGGTTGGTGCAGCCAACTTTTCAAAGCTCCAAAACTTGGGCTTTGATTCGGCTGAAGCCGGAAACGCAAGGCCAAGAAGAAGTGTGAGGAAAGGCACCGATATGCAGTTCCTTTTGGGGCGCCACTCGCAAACCGTTCGCAAAACGATGCTCGATAACAGGAAAATGCTCTGCACACGAAAGAAAAATGCCATAAGAAGATGAGTCTTCAAGTCTTGACTTTGCCTTCTCTGAGATAGAGGGCCAGCTCAGCCGCTAGTTTCGGGCCAATGCCCTCCGCTTGAGAAAGCTCTTTCTCACTAGCCTTGCGAATTTTCTCGATAGTGCCGAAATGTCCCAACAGTCGCTCCCGACGTGAAGGTCCAATTCCGGGAAAGTCGTCCAAAGTGGATTCCCGAATCCGACGACTGCGAAGTTCGGCATTAAAACGGTTGGCGAACCGGTGGGCCTCGTCACGCAAACGTTGCAGCAGACGAAGGGCGGGATCGCGACGTTCCAGTTTCAACTCGCCGCGATCGTCAGGAAAAACGATTGTTTCCTCTTTTTTAGCCAAACCGACGATGGGCGGAGCTGCAGCGCGAAGTGTCAAAAAAACCTTGAGGGCGGAGGTGACCTGCCCGATACCGCCATCCACCACCAAGAGATCGGGAAAAGCCTTTGCCTCGTTCAACAACCTGCCGTAACGCCTGCCGACCACTTCCTCCATTGCCCGGAAATCATCATTGCCCTCGAAACCTCGAATCTTGTAGCGACGATAGCTTTTTCGATCGGGCTTCCCCGATGTGAAGCGGATCATGGAGGCCACTACGAAAGTTCCCGAGACGTGGGAGACGTCGAAACACTCGATCACGCGTGGCAGCGTCTTCAACCCCAATGCCGATCGCGTTCTTTCCAAGGTGATCTCAACTTCCTCCCGAGCCACGAGCGTGGTGCGATGGAACTTTCTCCTCTTGGAAACAGTCTCCTCCAAGGCTGTGACCAAGTCACGCAACTCGGCGGCTCGTTCAAAATCACGACGTTCAGCCGCAAGGTCCATTTGTTCTCGCAGATCGGTGAGCCATTCGCGCGCCTTGCCTTCGAGAAACTCGCATGCCTCCTCCACCCTTTCTCGGTACTCCTCGCTAGTAGTCTCGTTTAGGCCAGCGAAAATCTCGGCCCTCACGTCGTCGTAGAGGCGAAAGCTGCCATTCGGCAACCTCACGGGCCGAGCGTCACCAAGTAGAATCCCGAAACGCTTGCGCATCTCCGAAAGCGTCTCCCTCAACATGCCCGTGCGGGCAAAGGGACCGTAATATCTGGATTTCTCATCCTTCTTGTTGCGAGTCAGGCGAAAACGAGGCAAGTCGTTCTGCAGGTCCACCCGCACTAGTAGGAACTGCTTGTCGTCCACGAAATCAGTATTGTACTTGGGCCTGTACTCCTTGATCAGTTTGCCTTCGAGAAGCAAGGCTTCCGCCTCCCCCTTTGTCTCGACGACCTCGAGATCACGCGCCATTTCGACCATCGCGGCAATCTTGGGTTGCGAACGAACGTAGCGCCGAGACTTCTGGAAGTAGGTGCCGACTCGCCGACGAAGGTTCTTGGCTTTGCCCACGTATATGACTTGTCCGAGACGATCCTTGATCATGTAGACACCCGCTCCTTGCGAGAGCCTCCGTGCCTTTCGGCGCAAATCAACCAAGGTATTTTGCATTGGCAAAGGAATTGATGTACTGTACACGTGCCCTTGATCACGGCAAAAACAAACTAGAACTTTCCGAAAATACTGACTTCATGAGTTCGACCTTACGCGTCGAGACCATCACGTTGGGCGACGAGCTGTTGCTCGGCATCCGCGAGAACGCGCACCTCACCTATTTGGGGATTCAATTGGCTCACCACGGCATCGAACCCGCCGCCAACCTCGTAATTCGTGACGACCCGGATGAAATCCGCCTGTTTTTCGAGGAAAGCTGGAAACGCGCCGACCTGATCATAACCACGGGTGGTCTCGGACCGACTTCCGATGACCTCACCCGGGAGACCATCGCAGAAATACTGGGCGAGGAACTGGTCTATGACGAGTCAATCGAGGCCCACATCAAGGAACGTTTTTCGCTGCTGGGACGCCCTATGCCGGAAAGCAACCTGCGTCAGTGTTATCACCCCGCCGGGGCCGAGGTACTCTCAAATCCATTCGGCACTGCTCCGGGACTCTATTTCGAGAAGGATGAAAAGATTCTGGTCATGCTCCCCGGTCCTGCTCGTGAAATGCACCCCATGTTCGAGGAAGAAGTGGTGCCGCGACTGCAGAAAGCCGGCTTTTTTCCTGAGATCGACTGCTACCTTCAGATACGTACGGCAGGCATCGGCGAGTCCGCCCTGGCCGAAAAGGTCGGCCACTTGCTCGAGGGTCGCAAGGGCTTGGTCGTGGGCTATTGCGCCCATGCCGGATTGGTCGACCTACGGCTCAGTTCCCTCGATGGAGAGGTATTGTCTCAGGAACAGCTTACTCAAATCGGTCACGCTTGCCGCGAAGCCATTGGGGAAGATTTCGTATGTTTTGGCGATCGCACCCTCGCCGAGGTCATCTTCCGCGAACTTCGAGCCCTCGACAAG
>CAZWTI010000225.1:0-8223 GCA_964637065.1 uncultured Puniceicoccaceae bacterium | reverse complement strand
GGTCACTTCCAGTTTTCGGGAAAGACTTGAAGCTCTTCCCGAAATCAAGGGTGCAAACTTTGATTACACCCAAGCAAACGTACCGTCAAAGCAACACTACCGGACGCACTATTACGCGTATGCTCCAAAATTGGTACCTACCGCCTACGCGCTAATTGCACTCAGTGATGCGAAAGAAAGCGCGCCCATTCCGGAGGACTTGGCCGAAAAGTCGTCACCAACTGATGTCGCACCCCCACAAAAAACTCCCGCACAAGAGAAAAAGACAACCGAAAGCCCACAGCAGTAAAGTCGGTATCGTACTATCCAAGCAGAAACAACCAAGACACTCCTCTTGCTGGCGATATAAGCTTCCCCTTGGTTAATGATTCGAAGTAAACCTCCATTGATTTAAGGCTAGCACTTTCGACCAAGCAACCGCCCCTCCAAAAACTCAAAGAATGAAAACGTCCTTAATACTTAGTTTCTTTTATTTCACAGCAGCCTTGATGGCTGAAAAAAAAGATCTTCACTCGGCAACCAACCCGGTGCCAAGGCAAGGCGGATGGTGGATGAAGCGGCATGAAGCCTTCAACAAACGAGTGTCGGCCGGCAAGGTTGACCTAATCCTCATCGGGGACTCAATCACTCAGGCTTGGGAGGGAAAAGGCAAAAAGGTTTGGGCCAAACACTACGGAAAACGCAATGCAGTAAATCTAGGAATCAGTGGCGACCGTACTCAACACGTAATCTGGAGGCTGGAGAATGGAAATGTGAAGAACATTTCCCCAAAGGCTGCCGTGGTCATGATCGGCACGAACAATTCGGGAAGCAACACATCGGAGGAAATCGCTGAGGGCGTGGCCGCCATCACCAAGCAATTACGAACCAAACTGCCCAAGACAAAAGTGCTCATACTCGGTATTTTCCCGCGCGGGACGAACAAGGAAGACAAACGGCGACAAGTGAACGAAAAGGCGAATGCGATTTTCAAGAAGCTCGCTGACGACAAGTACGTTCACTATCTGGACATAGGTCAGAAATTCCTCGAAAAGGATGGTACGCTCACTAAGGAAATCATGCCTGACCTTCTGCACCTAAGTGAAAAGGGTTATGCAATATGGGCGGAATCCATCGAGGGAAGACTGTTGGAATTGATTGGGGAATGAAATAGAATGACGATTACACGAAGCTTAATTCTTCACCTTTTCAGATACTAGTAGCATGACGAAATTCCTTACGCCGACCCTTCTGCTAGCGTTTAGCCTTTCCGCTTTGGGGCAAGGCTACGAAATCACGAGCGGGAAGAAAAAAAAAGGCGAATCCGTGAAGGAGTGGGGAGCTCAGGAAGTAGTTTTAATTGGCGAACTCAAGAAGCTCTCGGGGGGTCGGGTCGGCCAAGGCTCCCCACCGACTTTTTCTTATCGTCTTGAGTTGACGGTGAAAGAAACACTTCGGGGCACATTGACCAAGCCAGTCGTTCGCGGAGGGGTAAACGGTCGCATAGTCGTAAAGGGAGGAGCGGGAAAGCCATTGCCTCCGCTACCCCAAAAAGCAAACCTTCCTGAACAGAAAGAAGCCGAAAAGAAAGAGACAGGAACCATCCTGCAGCTTCGTTACTATGTAAGGCAGGAAAAGGAACCCGAGTTCCCCGAAAAAGATGCAGTCTCAATAATCGCACTAGAGAAACAAGGCTCTTCCTACAAGTTGAAATTTTGGGAAGTTTTCGACGAAAAGAAAATGGCAGACGTTCGACTTGCCTGTTCACTTCCAATGGGATGGAGGGTGCAGGATGGGAAAGTTCTCTCCCCATGGGCCGACCTCAAGGTCGAGTGGCCGGAGGAAGTCGAAACTGAGGATGGTGAATTTATTTGCTCGGTCACGGGACGACCTGCCTTGGATTGGAATTCAAGGGCTACCATGACGGTCAGCAAGATACCCTCAGTCTACCAAACCAACTTCAATAGGGACGGGGACGGGGAAATTCGTTTAAAGATTTCGAACTTCACAAAGGAACCGGTCACGATTCCAGTCCTTCGTCGTAAGGAAAAAAGGATTCTATGGAAGGAAAGCTTGGTGATTCTCGTCCAGAATCGGACGTTCAGGTTGCCAGGGTCAAAGGGGATAGGAATTGCCACACAGCCCGTCACGTTGGCACCAAGCGAGGAAATCGCCACGACCATCAATCCACTAAGGATAAGGGATGCGGACTGGCCTTCAGCCAACGTACTCAGAATGAACTTCCGCTTCTGTCTCGGGAAATATCAGGTAAAGGAATACTTCACATACTACAAGCAACACCATGACGCAATTCGGGCCAAGTTACTTTCGGGGCAGCCTTTGCGCCCGGAATTTCTTGGTGATTAAGGGTTGAAAAAACCTCCCTGATGCTCACTTAAACTTGAGCAGGGCTTTTCTTTCCTTCAGAGGATACCAATCGCCAATCTTGGCAGCGAGGTCTGCAACGACTTCGGGATGATCAGCGGCCAAGTTATTTTTTTCGTGAGGATCCTTGAAAAGGTTAAATAGTTGGGGGCGTTTCTCGGTTCTGGGATGAGTGCTCTTGTAGCGGTTCACCTCACCGTCATAGGTAAGGAGAAGCTTCCACCTACCCTCGATTCTCCAACGAAAAAGAAGCGAGGCCTCGGGTTTCTCAATATCAGCAATGTCATGTGCAAAACTTTCGCCGAAGATTCCTTTGCGCTTGATGATTGAGCCGCCACGCAAGTTCTCCAGAAGATCAAGTCCGGGAAGCTCCTGGGGGATGCGTGCCCCGGCAGCCGTAAGAATGGTTGGGACGAGGTCGATGCTGGAGACAAGCTCAGGACGATCGGCCGGTTTGAGATCACCATTTGGCCAAGAAAACATGATTGGGGTGCGGACGCCGCCTTCATAGGGAGTTTGCTTGGAACGAGGAGCGTAACCGTTACGTGCGGGATTTTGTATCCATCCGTTGTCTGTAACGTATACGATAAGGGTATCGTCACGTATCTTCTTTTCTTCAAGATAGTCGACTAGTTGACCGTAAGTCTCATCAAACCAATCGCACATCGCGAAGTACTTGGCAATGGGCATAGGTCGACCAGACTTTCGATACTTGGATAGAAGACGATCGGGCGGATTGTGAGGCGTGTGCGGCAGAAAGGGAGCGTACCAGAGGAAGAAGGGTTTGTTCTTTGAAATGGAATGGTCCACGAAGTTCTCGATGGGTTTCATTCCCGAACGACCAATCCTTAGACCATCGTCGCCGTGGCGTCCCCCCGGCTTGGGGAAACCACGGGTCATGCCATGAGTGAAGCTTCCATGCTTAAAGTTGCCTTCCCACCATTTGCCACTCTGGTGGCTGAGGTAACCACGCTCGGCAAGCAGTTCAGGCAGAGTTTCGAATTTGTCGAGGTAGGAAATGAGTTTTGCCCGACGATCGTTGTAGAGCTTTGAATTGCGTGGAGCGTACTTGGGAGAAGGATCGTTGCCTGTCACGCCATGCCGATGGGCGTAGTGTCCCGTAATCAAGGTACAAAGAGACGGACGGCAGAGAGCGGTGGGAACATAACCTCTGCGAAAGAGCACACTTTCCTTCGCTAGCTTATCGAGATTGGGGGTGGATATGGAATCGTGCCCCATGAAGCCATAGTCGGTCCAAGCCTGATCATCTGAAATGACAAGCACCACGTTGGGCGGTTTTGAATATGCCAAAAAGGCAAGCAAGCCATACAGAAAGATACTGGAAACGAGAATCTTCACACTTACAAATTAGCTCTTTGGAATCTCGTTCAGGGTATAGTACGCAACGTCGTGAAGGAGAGCATCGTCCTCTCCCTTGCGACGAATCCCGGACATCTTCAGTTCATGCACATTGCCCTTGACGAGCCCCTCGACATAAAGACGCACGCTCTTGCCATCCTTGCCGGGTACGGCCTTTTTTACAATTGGTTTTGACCTGTCTACAACGGGGCTACCGTAACCGCTCTTGTAGATATAGGTGTAGGCCTCCATCGAATATGAAGCAACGTTCGCAAGGGTTTCCGATTCGGCAGGAAGCGTGAAAGTAAGCTCGAACCCATCAGGCTTGGAGCACATTTCATGCACTTCAAAAGGCATCTTGCCCGTCCAACGCACTCGTTGAAAGGAGAAAGGATTTCTACCGTGTGAACCCCATCCGCGATTTGTACCCCCGGTAAACATGGAACCGTCACCGGCGAAACGAGCCACGATGTTTCCTGAGCCGAATCCCTTGAGGAAGGGGAAAGCCGCTCCTTGGTAAAACCCGTTAACTTTTTCAAGGAAGACTCGATGCACCTTGGAGTGGGTTTGCTCCGAGACAAAAAGCTGATTTTTAAAAGGACCAAACTTGCCGCCCGTCTCGTCGCACTCAATACCCGCGGGAGAATTCCCCATCTTGCCATGAGGAAGAACCACAGGTGGCGGCACAAGGTCGGGCACCTTCTTGCGCTCTACCTCGATGCGGCTACCATTCTTGGGATCTGGCGGCTTCGGGCCGAGGACGTCAGTCAAGGCGAAGTACTTGTTACCAGTGGGGTTTCCCTGAAATCCGCCGTGCCTGAGGTGCTTCAATGAACTGGACCCATTCCACAAACCTTGGTTGTCGCAGTAGAAAACGTCACCAAGGTGGTTGAGCCCAATGCCTCCGGGAGAACGAATGCCGTAGCCTGTGGGAATGGTCTTGCCATCCGACGTCACACGCATGCACCACCCTCGAAAATCACTTTGATCAGAAGCTCCGCCAGAACCCGTGAGGCAAAGTACGACCCAAATATTACCATCCTTGTCGTGCCGCGTGCCAAAGGCGTACTCATGGTAGTCGCCATTGATCCCCCATCCATCGCCAAGAGTCTCGAAAACGTCCGCCCTACCATCTCCATCACTGTCTTTGATTCGAGAGACCTCTGGACGCTGGGTGAGATAGAGCCAACCATCCTTCCAAGCAATGCCTAGCACCTCGTGAAGGCCACGCGCAAAAAGAGTCCATTCTGGTTCGGGTTCGTCCTCAAAGAGACCTTTCCCCACGAAAATGTCTCCGCGGCGAGATGCAATGGCAACCTTGCCGCCGGGAAGAACGTCAATGCCACTTACCTCGATGACCTCTCCTTCAGGCAACTGAAGAGTAGTAATAGCGTAATAGTCGGACTCCTGCTTTTGGGACCAAACGGAACCGAGTAGCGTTAGCCAATAGAAAATTGCCATTAGATGTTTCATAGATCAAAAGCTCGTAGCGATTGTGACTAAAGAGTGAGCGACGCTGGTCAGTTGGCCCATTCGTAGGTGACTTCCAACTCGGCGGCGCCATTCTTGAAGGTAATGGGCACACGAAGTTCGTCACCTTGAGTGGACGGCTTGCCCCCTTTCACGGTTATCGCAAGTTCGCTGCTCTCAAAGGAACCATCATTCTCTTCAAAGCCACCTTTCGCGATGCGAAAGTATAGGTTTTCCGGCGCATCCTTAGCCTTGAGCTTGATGGTACGCTTGATTTGACCGGCAAGATCGTCTTCGCCGGCGGCCACGGGCATCGGTGTATCCTCGATGGCCACGTCGCCGCGCTCATACTTGAAAGTCGGACGTTGATATTTGTCTAATACATACCCGCGAAAACGGAATTCCTTCGACCGAAACTCATTCTTGGGCCATGCGGCATCGGGCGTCTCCAAGGCTGCAAAGGCCACACCATCGGGCAACTTGATTACGGCATCACCTGCAGGAGGTTGAAAGCCTTGACCTCGACCACGCCAATGGCGGGCCCCGTCCATGAAGTCGCCCTGCCAAATCATGGCGAGACGGAAATTGTTTGCGTCAAAGGCAAGATTCACGGCCTCGGAGTACCCAACGGCGATCGCCCGAGGTCCGGCGCCCGCAATAAAGTTGCGATATATGGAGGCCTCGCCCTCCGGCGGCTCGATCAGCAAGCCGACGGCGCCTCCCCCACCACCACCCGAGGAGCCTTTTGATAGGTTTTGTTTCTTGATTCCGGGACCGGACCAGTCAACGTAAAGTCCTTCGCCTCCACCCTTCTCGAAAAAACGCACTTCGATGGCATGTTTGCCGGCCTTCAAGATAACGGAACCGGAACGAGCCTGGATACCGTGGATACCATCGTTGTTCACCACGACCTTGCCATCAATGAGAAGTAGTGAACCATCGTCGGAAGAAGTGGTGAAGTTGTATTTCCCATCCTTGGGGCAATTGATTTCCCCCAAGAAAGAAAAGCCAAAATTATCACCTCGATCTCGAGGAGAAATATCAAAGAGACCGTTGGCGAGCACCCCGGTTTTTTTTGGTTCAAGCTTTGAGAAATCGGGCATCTTACCCCAGCTCCCGTGATAAAAATTATAAGTGAGGTTGGTGATGGGATTGGCGTTTCGGGAAACACCCATCATTCCGTTCATGAGCTGGAAGTGACCGGGGAAGGTGCAAATATAAGGATAGTTGCCTTCCTTTTTGGGAGCCTTGAAATAAAAGGTCGCTTCCTTCTTGGGTTGAACCATGCCGGAACTGGCGAGTATGCGGGGATGGCCCTTAGGCTCCCAGTTGGACTCGACCGCCTTGTCCCCCATCTTGATTACCGCATCAAGAACCTCCTTGCCCTTGTCCTTACCCTTTGTCTTGCCGGGGGTGCAAATGATCAGGTTGTGCGGCAAATCGTCGGGGTTCTTGAAGACGACCTTCACCTTGGCGTTGGGCTTAACGCTAAAGGAACGGATGTCATACTTCATTTGCGCCCGCATGGTTGAGATGACGACCTCTTGATCGATTTTTTCAAAACCCGGCGGCACGGCGAGGTCGGCAAGGCTGTCGATCTTCAAGTCGATCTTCTGGGCGTGAACGAAGAGACCGCCAAGCAGGAGCGGGACGACATAGAGCAAGCAGGTACTTTTATTCATGACAAAAGTTTTGATTTCGAAGCTTATTTCCCACACAGGCAACCATGAAAGAAAGTTGGCATCGGAAAAATTCTTTAAAGTTGGCATCGGAAAACCAGAATCCAAAATGCTTGTTAAGTAAAAACTTCCTTGGTTTTGATAAAAAACAACCCACTCGTCGAAGAAGTCATTCGTTGAGAGAACAAACAAAGTGACGGAAAAGGCTCGACCACACGCAAAGAAAGATTCAAAGACGCACGCCATGAACCCATCCCCACTGCCACGAATTCTATTACTCGCCCTCCTTGCTGCATGTTCCCCACTGCTCTCCAAGGTGAAACGTCCAAACGTGCTGTTTGTCTTCAGTGACGATCATGCTCCCCATGCCATAGGCGCCTACGGCGGTTGGCTAAAGGCAGTCAATCCGACCCCAAACATCGACAAGCTCGCAACCGAGGGCATGCTCTTCGAGAACAGCTTCTGCACGAACTCCATCTGCGGACCGAGTCGCGCCGTCATCCAGACGGGGAAACATAGCCACAAGAATGGCTTCATGAACAACGGCAATACCTTCAATTGGAACCAGCAGACGTTCCCAAAACTCCTTCAGAAGGCAGGTTACCAGACCGCCATCTACGGGAAGAGTCACCTGCGCGGAAACCCTAAGGGCTATGAGGACTGGGCCGTCCTTCCCGGACAAGGCCTCTACTACAACCCCGACATGATTTTTCCCGACGGTCGACGCCGCATCAACGGTTACTGCACCGACATCGTGACCGACCTAGCTATCGACTGGCTCAAAAACAAGCGCCAGGCGGACAAGCCCTTCATGCTCATGGTCCAGCACAAGGCTCCCCACCGCAACTGGATGCCCGCCCTACGCCACCTCAATCTCTACGCCGACAAGAACCTTCCGGAGCCACCCACCCTCTTCGACAAGTGGGAAGACAATGCACCTCCCGCTCGGCATCAGGAACTGGAGGTCGATCGTCACATGGACCTCAATTATGATCTATTCGTCGATCTCACCCCCGATTACAACCAGCCCGCCTCCCAAAAAAGGCAGGATCGCTCCGCCTGGCACAACATGAAGCGCATGACCGAGGAGCAGCTCAAGGCCTGGCGAGCTGCCTACGGTCCCCGAGACGAAGCTTTCCACAAGGCCAAGCTCACGGGCAAGGAACTCGTCCGCTGGAAGTACCAACGCTATGCCAAGAACTACCTTCGCTCCGTCAAGGGTGTGGACGAAAGCCTTGGTCGTTTGCAAAGTATCCTAAGGGAACTCGAACTTGAGGAAAACACCGTCGTCATTTACTGCTCAGACCAAGGCTTCTACATTGGCGACCACGGTTGGTACGACAAGCGCTGG
>CAZWTI010000224.1:0-5847 GCA_964637065.1 uncultured Puniceicoccaceae bacterium | reverse complement strand
ACGCCTGTTGCATGGACTACTCCAGGATGTCCGATGGAATGACCGCCCTCGAGAAACGCATGGCGGGAGCTGACAAAGTCCATATCACAGGTCCTGACACCGATCTTAGGTTCTCCATGAATGGAATTGCCGCCGTTGCTTGTGGCGGTACTCATAATATTCCTGACGGAGAAGTCTTTTCTTGCCCTGTGCGCGACAGCGTGGAAGGCCATGTTACTTTCACTGCTGACACCCTTTACCAAGGGACTGCCTTTTCCAATGTTCGATTGACCTTTGAAAAGGGCAAGATCGTGGATGCTACTGCCGATTCCAATGAAAGGAAGTTGAACGAGATTCTGGATTCGGACGAAGGTTCTCGCTACATCGGCGAGTTCGCCATCGGCTTCAATCCCATGGTCACAGAACCCATGCTCGACATCCTCTTCGACGAGAAGATCGCGGGCTCCTTTCATTTTACTCCCGGTCAGGCCTACGAGCAGGCAGACAACGGGAACAAGTCTCAAGTCCACTGGGACATGGTATGTATTCAGCGTCCCGAATACGGAGGTGGTGAAATCAGTTTCGACGGTGAACTTATTCGCAAGGACGGACTCTTCGTCCCCGATGACTTGCAAAAACTCAACCCCGATTATCTTCTTGCCGATAGTGACTGACGCGGCCGGATAATCCCATGGCGGTCGATTCAGCTACCAAGGCCTTCATTCAGGCCCTTCCTAAAACCGAGACTCATCTTCACGTCGAAGGTTGCCTCCCTTGGGAGCTCCTGCGCGATCTTCACCCCGATGAGTTTTCCGAGGCCCCTCCTTTTTGGGATGCGAACTATCGATACGAATCCTTCGAGGAATTCGAGAGAATCCTCATCTCGCACGCCATTCGCTGGTTTACCACTCCCGAGCGTTACTACGAGGCGGCGAAAGTCATTTTCAATCGTCACCTCGAGCAAAACGTTCGTTATGTCGAGACCAGCTTTCACGCAGGGATAATCGAGCTTCTGAAGATTTCGGGCGAGGAGGTGCTCGAGGCCATTCGTTCTGCAGTACCCGATGGGCTTGAGGTTCGCGTCTTTCTGGGAATCAGCCGAAATGCCTACACTCCCTATCTCGGACCAATTCTCGAGGATGCCGTCGAGTCGTGGGGAAATCTGACGGGCATCGATCTCCACGGTCTGGAGACGCTCCCTCTTGAGGACTGGACTCCTAAACTGTGGGCCAAGGCGGCTGCGAACGGAAGAGTCCTGAAGGCGCACGCAGGTGAATTCGGTCCCGCCGAAAATGTTCGTGAGGCAATCGAGCTTCTCGACGTTCGCCGCATACAGCATGGGGTACGGGCGGGCGAGGACGAGGACGTCGTGGGGTTACTCAAGAAAGTAGATGCCACTCTCGACCTCTGCCCAATCAGCAACCTCAAGCTTCAGATCGTTACGGCAATGGATCGCCATCCCGTTCGCCGTTTCCTTGACGAAGGAATCCGCTGCACGCTCAGCACCGACGACACCTTCTCCTTCGGCAACCGTCTTACCGACGAATACGAAGTCCTGGCCGAACACTTGGCCTTTACTCCTGCGGAGCTTGCCCAACTTGCCAAGAACGGCTTCGAGGTTGCCGACCTCGACGATGACAAGCGAAGCGAATCTGTAACCGCCATCGAGCAACTTCTCGCGGACGGGTAGGGCGCTATGTCCGTGAAGACCTTCGTCGTGCCCGAGGACGCCACGCCCGAGAGGGCGGACAAGCTCCTTGCAGGCAATTTCCCCGAGACTAGTCGATCCGCCATTCGACGCGCCATGGAGAGCGGCAAGATTCGTCGTTCAAGTGGCGAACTCCTCCACCCCAAGAACAAGCTGAATCCCGGAGACGAACTTCTTGTCGATCTCTCGACCGATCCCGTCCCAATTCTTCGCCCCGTGGATCTATCGCTGCAGATTCTCCATGAGGACGACGATCTAATCGTGGTCAACAAGTCGTCCGGCATGGTCGTCCATCCCGGGGGCGGCACAGGCGAGAACACCCTCGTTCACGCCCTCCTTCACCATTGCGACGGCGAGCTTAGCTCCGTGGGCGCTCCCGACCGTCCCGGGATCGTCCACCGTCTAGACAAGGAAACCAGTGGGGTCATCGTGGTGGCCAAGACCGATCCTGCCCACCATGCACTTGCATCCCAGTTCGCCGAGCGCGAAACAGGCAAGGAATACCTTGCCTTGGTGGAAAGTGTTCCTCGCGAGGAATCCGGGAGCGTCACCCTGCCCATATGTCGCCATCCAACCGTTCGCGTCAAGATGGCGGTTCTCGATCACGGCAAACCCGCTCACACCGACTGGAAGGTCGCCGAGACCTTCGGTGACCTCGCCACCCTCTTAAGATGCCGCATCCATACTGGCCGCACTCACCAGATTCGGGTACACCTCGCATACCTCGGTCATCCAATCCTAGGTGACGAGACCTACGGCTACAAGCCCAGTCGCGTTCAGGTTCCGGTCGTCCCACGAGTCCTCCTTCACGCTCAAAGGCTGAGCTTTACCCACCCGGATGACGGTCAACCCTTTACCTGCGAGGCGCCTATCCCCCAAGATTTCAGTGACTATCTCACCCTCCTCCGCAGTTCTCCAATATAGCGGGAATCCCGCAATTTCGGACTGCTTGCCCGCAACATCCAAAATTCAATGGAACGGGGCTACCTTATTCGATTTCTTCGGTAGCGTAGCTATAGAAATAGGGTCGTCCATCCTTTCGTTTGAGGAAGTATAGCCAAGTTTGCCGTTCGTGCTGGAAGAGATGCGGATAGAGGGCGTTGCCCGTCCAGAGCCAGCCTTTGCCCTTCATCCATAGCCAGACGTTGCCCGTGCCGTCGCCAAGACCATAGACCCACCCCAACTCATTGTGGTACAGCCAAGACGAGGACGTGCGGTGGAAAGTGCCAAACCAAGGGGAAGTGAACCATTCGGGGGCATGCTCTCCGACGGCTTGAGCGTCGGCGAGCCAGGCGGGCATGGAATCGGGAACTTGTTCGTCAGGGGATTCCGCAGGTTCGGGCAGATTGATGACCTCGATAACGAAGTTCTTTTCCAAGCTGGCGTTTTGATCATCCGCCACCTTGAGCCGGATTGCAAGTGTGGCGTTGCTCTCGTGGTCCAGGACTGCGGCCGTTCTCAAGGTGCCGTTCTCGTCCAGGGAGAAGAAGGCGTTGCCGCTCGAACCGTTCCCGTCCACTAGAGCCAATTCATAGGTCCCCGTCCCGTTGAAGTCGTCGGGATCGCTCGCCCGGACCATGCCCACCAAGTCGCCCGCAGGTCGTCCCTCCGCGATTCGCAGATTGTTAAGGGTAATTCCGTCGGGAGGTCTATTTGGAATGCTCCCGTTGTGGTCGGGGTCAGTTCCTGCAGCGTGTTCCAACGCATCGCTGAAGCCGTCCCCGTCGGTATCCTCGGAATCATCGTCGAGAACGACGATGTTTCCATTTCTGACGAAACTGGCGTTGTGATCGTCTCTCACGACTACGCGAATGGTCAGGGTGGCGTTACCTTCGAAAGCCTCGTAATCGAAAGTCGCCGCGGCGCGCAAGGTGCCGTTGGCGTCGATCGTGAACTTCTCGTTGGACGTGCCGTTACCGTCGATGAAGACGAAAGAGTAGTTTCCGGTACCGTTGGCATCGTCGGGATCGACGGCGGAAAAAGCGCCCACTACGGTACCCGCAGGACGGTTTTCCAATATGACGTGCTCAGGCAAAAGGATATCCGTTGGAGCTCGATTTGGCATACTTTCGTTGTCATTCGGATCCGTGCCTGCAGCCTGTTCAACCGCATCGGTAAAGCCGTCCCCGTCGTCGTCTTGATCGTGAAAGTCCTCGATCCCATCCCCGTCGAGGTCCTCTACCACGTTGGCGACGCTTATGACGAAGGTCTTTGCCAAGGAGGCGTTGTGCTCGTCGATAACTTTCACCCGAATGGCAAGTGAAGTTGCATTGCTCTCGAAATCAAAGGCAGTCTTGGTGGTAAGGGTTCCATTGTCGTCGAGCTCGAAACTGCCGTTGTGGGAGGAGCCATTGCCCTCGTCAAAGGCGTAGGTATGTATGGAATTCGCGTCGGGGTCGGTGCTTGCGAAACGTCCCACGAGCGTTCCCTGCGGTTGGTTTTCGGCAACGGATGACCCATTCAGGTCGAGGGCGTTTGGCGATTGATTGGCTACGGAGGAAGCATTTCTTGGGTCGGAACCATAGGCGATTTCCTTCGCGTCGGTGAAGCCGTCCCCATCGTCGTCCGTATCGTAGAAGTCCTCGGTTCCGTCGCCGTCGAGGTCTTCAACCACGTTGGCGATGTTTATGATGAAGGTTTTTGCCAAGGAGGCGTTGTGCTCGTCGGTGACACGAACTCGTATGCCCAGCGAAGTCGCGTTTTGTGCGGCGAGGGGTTCGTAGTCGAAGACGACGGTGGTCCTGAGGTTGCCGTTGGCGTTCAGGGTGAATTTTGCGTTGTCGGCGGAACCGTTGCCTTCCACGAGAGCGAAGGCATGGGTGGAATTGGCGTCGGGGTCGGTGGCGGAAAAACGTCCGACGAGCGTCCCTTGCGGCTGGTTTTCGGCCACGGTGGAACCGTTCAGGTCGAGGGCAGCAGGAGGTTGATTGGCCACCGAGGAGGCGTCTCTTGGGTCAGAACCATAGGCGATTTCCCCTGCGTCGGTGAAGCCGTCCCCGTCGTCGTCCGTATCATAGAAGTCCTCGATCACGTCGCCGTCGAGGTCCTCCACGACGTTGGTCACGCTGATGGCGAACGCCTTCTCCTTGGTTGCGTTCAGTTCGTCCGTGGCCCGCACCCGTATGTTTAGCGTCGTGGCGTTTGTCTCGTAGTCGAAGGTGGCGGCGGTCCTGAGGGTGCCGTTGGCGTCTAGGGTGAACTTTCCGTTGTCGGCGGAACCATTGCCATCCACCAGGGCGAAGGTGTGCGTGGAATTGGCGTCGGGGTCGGTGGCGATGAAGACTCCGACGATGGACCCTGCGGGCAGGTTTTCGGCGGAGGAGGTGAAGTAGAGGAGGAGGTCAGCAGGAGGATGGTTGGCCAAGGAGGATGAGTCGTTGGGATTGGATCCGCGGGACACCTCGAGCGAGTCGGAGAAGCCGTCGCCGTCCGTGTCGGCCTTGTCGGGATCGAGGCCTAGGGCGAGTTCTTGGGCTTGGCTCAATCCGTCTCCATCCCGATCCTCGATGCTTTGGTTTTGGTCGAGGTTGGCGACGGGCATGCTTATCCGCTTGGCACGTCGGCGGGAAACCCCACCTTGCGCGATTAGGTCGGGAATCGCGGGGTGGAGGCCGTACTGCAGTTCGTGGGCGAGGAGGAGACCGTCGCCGTCACCATCGTGGGTGGAGTTGTTGTCGAGGTTGCCGAATGCATTCCATTCCTGCCAGTCGGGTGTGCCGTCGCCGTCTGAGTCTTGTTCCTCGGGCAGGTACTTGGCAACCAGGTTCACGTCCTCATCAAGCGAGCCGCCAACTTGCTCCAAGGCGGCTCCCGAGGCGTCGGTCGCGCGTACGCCGTTCCGCATCCAGTAGGCGAAGGCGTAGCCGTCAAGCCTGCGCACCGGGGCGGGGGAGAGATAGGAGCCATTGGTCTCGGGGTTCGTCTCGGATCGAACCACGAATCCCGGGGGATCACTTTTAACGGTCAATTTCTTGGCCCCGCCGAGGTTCAGGAAGACTTTTTTCGAGCGCCGCCTGGAGAGTCCGCCTTGGTCGATCTCGTCCATGATCCTCGGATTCAAGCCGTAGCGTAGTTCGTCGGTAGTGGAGAAACCGTCGGAATCGGCATCGGAGCTAGCGTTTTGGCTGAGGTCGCCGAATGCGTTCCACTCCTACCAGTCG
>CAZWTI010000223.1:0-8099 GCA_964637065.1 uncultured Puniceicoccaceae bacterium | reverse complement strand
TCCACCACCTTGGCCCCGATCAACCAGATGACTGCTCCCGACGTGCCCACCACCAAGACATACAACAGCATTATCGAAAAGAAGCGACCGAGACGGAACTTGCTGTCGAAAAAGGCCACGATGGGACGAAGCATGATTGACAGCATGGCCGCTACAGCGAGAGACCAAATGACGCCGGAGAACTTCTCGAATATTTCCTGGAGCACCCAAACCAAGCCAATCAAGAGAAATGCCAGTAGCCAAGCCGCCGCGAAACAGGCCACGAAGCCAAGAAAATTCCTCTGTCGGGTTGTGAGGATCGGATTTTCCTTTTCGTTGCTCATGCGCGCACGCTTCAACTTGTTTCCTTGCCTTGCCCGGCTTCATCCGGAATGAGAAGAGACAAATCCATGACGGGCGTTTCTCCCGAAGTCAAACGAAAGGACCTTCAGGCGTCGCTCCAAACATATAGTGCGCAACCTTAACATAACCCTTACCTTGGCCTTCGCGATGGCTTTCGCCTCGATGATGGCGGATGAAAAGAAAAACGCCCTGCCCGACGATCCTTTGGTGAGGGAAGCCGTAGAGGCGACTTACCCCGCAATTGTGAGGATAGAGGTGGTTTCTGAGAGGGGTTCCTCCGGTCGCATGCTGAAGTCGCGGGCAACGGGGAGCGGCGTTATCATCTCAAAAGAGGGACACGTGGTGACCAACCATCACGTTGCGGGCAAGGCAACAAGGATTACCTGCAGACTAAGCAACGGCGAGGAAATATCCGCCGATCTGCTGGGTGCCGACGCCATGACGGATCTTGCCGTGATCGGGTTGAGACTGGATGAACGACCAAAAAATGCAGGTGTCCTGACGATCGCGAAATTCGGTGATTCCGACAAGGCGGAAGTGGGCGACGTTTGCTTTGCAATGGGAAGTCCTGCAGGGCTTTCCCAATCCGTAACCCGCGGAATAATTGCGAATGTGGCGATGATCTCACCACAACGTGGAAGCTTTCGACTGGATGGTGAAAACGTGGGACAGCTGGTGCGTTGGCTCGGCCACGACGCGGTCATTTTCCCAGGAAACAGCGGGGGGCCGCTGGTAAGCGAGAAAGGTGAAATCATTGGGATCAACGAAGTTGGAATCGGAAGCCTCGGGGGAGCAATCCCGGCAAATCTTGCGAGAGAGGTGTCGCGGCAATTGATAGAGACGGGATCAGTGGCCCGGAGCTGGACGGGGTTGGAACCACAGCCGATGCTGGACCCTGACAAAAAAGGTGTGCTTGTGGCGGGAGTAATTGAGGATTCGCCTGCGGAGAAGGCGGGAGTCAAGCCGGGCGATGAACTGACTCACTTCGACGGAAAAGCCGTTCACGCCAGAATTCGCGAGGATCTTCCTATCTTCAACCGCTTGGCCCTATCAGCCAAAATCGGCAAGGAAATTGTCCTGAAGGGAAGACGCAAGGGAAAGTCGAGGAAATGGACGCTCGTTCCTGAAGTAAGGGAACCTGCCCACGACAAGGAAATCGAATTGAAGAGCTGGGGCATTACCGCGAGAGATTTTACGCTTCTGTCCTCCTTGGAAGCGCGCCGACCCAACAAGGAGGGGGCGCAGGTGCACTCCGTTCGGCCCGGAGGGGCAGCCAACAACTGCAAACCCTCACTCATACCGGGAGACGTGGTTACCGGTATCGGTGACGAACCAGTGAAATCAGTCGCGGACCTCGTCCGCCTAACACGGAAGATCACGAAGGGAAAGACGGAAGCCGTGCCAACGCTTGTAAACCTTGACCGAGGACTGGCAAAACTACTGACCGTCGTAAAGCTAGGACCCGAAGCTGAAGAAAATCGTCCATTGCAGGCTTGGAAACCGTGGTTGGGGGTTTCCACTCAGGTGCTTACCCGAGACCTGTCGGAAGCCATCGGCTTGCCGCGAGCCTCATATGGCGTACGTGTCGTGCAAGTTTATCCGAATACGCCCGCAGAAAAGGGTGGGATGAAAGCCGGAGACCTACTAGTGCGAATGGATGGCCAGATGATCCGGGCAAACCGAGTGGAGGATGCCGAGGTGTTTTCCAACATGATTCGCGAGTATAAAATTGATGCTCAAGTGGTGTTCTCCTGTTTGAGAGAGAAAAAGGCATTGGACTTGAACGTAACTCTGGAGAAACGCCCGACCCCCGCAAACGAGTTGGACGAATATGAGGACGATACCTTCGAGTTCACGGTACGCGAGCTCTCTTTTTCCGACCGAGTTAACAAGCAACTCGAGGAAGGATCGGTTGGGCTTCTCGTGGAAAACGTGGAGTCCGCGGGATGGGCGGCACTGACGGGCTTGAGACAGGGAGACGTGCTACTGGAAATAGACGGCAAGGCGATGTCCGACATAAACCTTCTCGAAAAGCACATGCAGCAAATCGTAAAGAAAAAGGCGAAACGCATCGTTTTCTTTGTGAAACGCGGCATCCATACACTCTTCGTACGTTTGGAACCCGACTGGGAGGACGAACCCTGAATATCTTCCCTCTCTAATCCACAAAAGGCAATCAACTCATGATCTTTCGTTTCTACTCAATCGTACTTGCAACGATAATCACCCAGATTCCCCTCGACCTGTTCGCCAACAAGGGTGTGGACGACGTGACAACTTGGCGAGGTTTACTAAAGGAAATTTCGGAATGCGTGACTTGGGTATCGGCCACTGTGAAGGTGGAAGTCAATGCGGGTGGGCGTAGTTATCCCCCGAGAGAGGAAAAGCTTGAGGCTCTCGGCACCGTACTGGCAGAGGACGGTTTGGTTGCCTTGTCTCTCACTAAGGTTGATCCGACGGCCTCTATCATGTCTCGAATCCGCATTCCCGGATCGTCGGTAAACGTAAACTACACAGAAGTGAATATCCTAATGAAAGACGGAGCCGAAGTTCCCGCCCGCTTCCTGCTCAAGGATTCCGACCTAGACCTTGCCTTTCTTTTGCCGATTCGCAATGAAAGCAAAGGCCCGAATCCCGCAAGCTTTCAGCCAGTGCCGACAGCAGGAACCAAACCAAGGTTAGAAGCACTGGACGAAGTGGTCTCTCTCGGCAAACTCAATAGAAACTTGTATCGTCAATCCACTCTCAGGAGAGGTTGGGTGAGCGCCGTCATTGAGAAACCTAGGGAATACTACGTCATTAGCGGTGTTTCACCAGGCACTCCGGTATTCGACGGTACCGGGAACTGGTTGGGAGTGGGGGTCTACAAAATGGCTGCCGGCAAACCGACCCAAGTCGTTACCTTGCCTGCCGCCGACGTCTTGGAAATCGCCGAGCAAGTCCGCAAAAGATCGAAGTGATTTTTCCATTGCCCAGCACCTAGGAAAACAAGATTATCGAGATAACCCAACTCCTCAACGGTTCTCAAATGATACGAAAAACTGCGGGAATCACGACTTTGCTCCTCATTCAATTTGCGGTGGCGTTGTTTACTGGTTGCGGAGAACAACGCACAATCTCTTCCGAAGATGTGGAATACCGTAAAGACAAGAATGGGGTACTTCTTCTTTATAAGATTAGTGAGGAGGAACCCCTGACCGCCAAAGTCGTGGAGTTCCATCCAAACAAGAAACGCCATTTCGAGATTAATTTCGTCAATGGATTGCGAGATGGAAACTTCACCTTTTGGCGAGAAAACGAAATGCCCATGCTCAAGGGGATTTATCGCCAAGGAAAACGTCACGGAGCCTTCGTTGCCACGGGAAAGGCCGGTGAATTGGTTTACGCAAAAACCTACAAAGAGGGAAGACTGAATGGCCCCTGCAAGTTCTACTATCCCTATTCCGAAGATGACGTGGAAAGTTTTTTCCAGAAGATGAATGACGAAGACTTGGAAATAGGTGAGCTGAAGGCCAACCCCAAAATCCGGTTTTCCTGCGAGTTCGTCGATGACGTCCCGACAGGAACCTACAAATCATACTACCATAGGAGAGAAGACACGAACTCCACTTCCACTGAGGAATTGCTAAGGGAATTAGGGAATTTCGACGAAAATGGGGGTCTGGTTTCAAATCAAGACTTCTACTTCCCGATGGTTAAGAAACTAGGCGTCAAGTTGCCGACCGGAAAGATGCAGGACAAAGGTTTCGACGCGAGCATAGAAGGACTCTCAAGCGCAATGCGGGCTGCTTACGTAGCCATTGAAGAACTCCCGGCTTATAGGAATCGTGAGGGAAAACCCGCAGAGGTCTTTGCCTTGGATGAACGAGGAAATGAAATTGCCCCCGTTTGGAAGACAAACATCTTCAAAATTGCCATCCGTGACTTGAACAAAACCTTTCTACCCAAGCGATATGATACCACTTTTGAAGCTTACAATCGCGCCAAGCAAAGGGCGGAAGACCTTCGCGACGAACACGGACTCTCAGCAAGCGAAAATACCGAGGCAAGCTTAGAAAGGGATATAGAGGAATTCGCCGAGACAACCGGAAAAAGGGACAAGACCGCAATAGAGGTACTCGGTCTAAACAAACAAGGAAAAGTGATTGAAGTACTTTGGACGAGCGACTCCCAAAGTCATGTAATTCCTTTGGAGGAAAGGATTTCGAAAAAACGAAAGCGACTGTTCCGGGCATGGTTAGACGGAAAATCATGGGGGACAAAGTGGTATCTTTCCAATGGGAGGAATATATCTATTGTCGACAAGCGAAGACGTCAAATCACCAAGGCGAGCAGAGAAGAAAAACCCAAGGAGTAGCAATTAAGCGAGTGGGGAGGCTTCGTTGAACATAGTCCTATTTGTCGAAGGGATTTGCAGGCGTTACAGGTTGGGCGTCGAATGGACTTGCCGGAATTTTCGGACTAAAGGGATTGCCGTGCATGGGAGCTATTGCCGGAGTTGCGTCAAAGGGATTGGCAGAAGGAGCGGGAACAGGTTGGGGGGCATCGAAAGGATTGGCAGAGGGACCGGGTGAAGCATTGGGAGAAATTTGGTCGAATGGACTGGTATCGCCCCTGTCGAAAGGATTCGATGGCGTTGAGGGAGAAACACTATCGAATGGATTTGAAGGCGCAGAAGGTGGTAATTGGGGACGCAAGAGATCTCTCTTTTCGTAAAAGGGGACGAAGACATCCTCTTGTCCTTCCTCCCCACCAATGCCGAAGAAAAGTATGCGGGGACGTACGTCATAGGTCCAAGTCAGTTCCACGGTGTCGTCTGCTTCCAATCCCTCCAGAAAGGCAAGAGTTGGTTCGTGATAGCTACCACCATGTTCAGGAGATCCTCCCATCCATCGGGCATAATAACGGAAAGGTGTCCCGAACTTGGGGGATGTGATTTCTATCCACTTGTCGCCTTTGTCCAAAACCTGTCCGGTGACCGTTCCTTTTTTCCGAGAGGGTCGAAGAAGTTTCAGGTGGTCGACTCGCAAGTGACCGTTCCAATGCCAAGTCAACTCCACACGATTGCCTACGGCGATGGCATCCATTTTACGTAGAATTGAAGGGTCATAACCACCCCCGCGGGCGGGAGAACCTCCAATCCATCTAGCCAAATACCGATGCTGATAACCTTCATCGTTTTTAACCTCGATCCAGGCAGGACCCTTGGCCGTTAGGATTCCATTGAGCGTTCCTCGAGCCTTTATTGGAAGGTCCCCATAGAGGGCAGAAACAAACGTTAGGAGCCCGAAGGCCAGACAAAAGAAATATGGATGTCGCAATGCAGTTAACACGGGAGAGATACCACGCCCATCACAATTGGATTCAGTAAACGTAGCGGTAATAAACCTCAAGCATCAAGGTACAAAGAGCGGTACGGTAAATTTCTGCGTCCTTGCCCGCTCGCTTGGAGGTGAGCCCACTACCCTCGGCGGGCCAAGTACCGTCATCCTTCTGAGCGTTCAAGAGCATCGGTTCCATCCAAGTATTCCAGTTTCTCCAGTAGAAGCCACCGTAATTGAAGAGAGCCTGCGTATCGTAATACCATGAATAAAGATTCGAATCTCCGCTATCATAGTTCACGCCCTTGGTTCTTTTCATGATATGTCGAACACCGTTCTTCAGGACCTCTTTCCTTTCCTCGGCAGACGGGTGACCAAATTTCCAGGATTGCAGACCTAGGCAACCAACCCCAGTCAGCTTGTGGCTGACGTTAGCGGAATCGGAGGCCTTTCGATAACCGAAACCACCGTTCTTGGGAGAATAAACTCGATAAAAGTTCTTCACCGCACCCTCAAGTGCAGGCTCTAAGCCGGGGAAAAGAACTCCCGAGTTGTAAGCCGCCTTCAAGGCTTGAAACTGCCAGCCGCTCACCGAGGTATCGCTTGCCGACTTTTCATTTTTTGCGAAATCATCAAAACGCAGCCCATCGGGACCCTTCCGCTGCTCGAGATAGAACCATCCCCCGTCCTGCTTCTGCCCCGCCACGATGCGATGCACAGCCTTCTGAAGCACAGGTAAAATGAACTCTTTCTCCGTCATGGAATAAGATTCAGCCATGGCGTAGGTCGCTATGCCATGAGCGTATGCGGCTCCGTGCCGATTGTTCGTGGTGTAAAGCCAACCGTTCTTCTCGTCGCCCAACTCCACGAGGTATTTGATTCCGTCGGAAACGGCTTCTCCATATTTTGCCGAATCCGTGAGCTGGCAATGCCCCAAGTAGCAAAGCAACGCAAAACCAGTCATGGCGCCATGGGCAGTCTTTCCCCATGAACCATCGTCGTTTTGATTTAGGGTGAGCCAGTCCAGAGCCTTGGTTACGGCAAGCTCCACCCGAGCGGGCTCACGCACATTGGCTCGAAGCAATTTCGCCTTTCGCCCCAACTTGTCGCAACGTCCGCTCATTGATTTCGGGACAGCGATGCCGAGGGTGTTTTTATTGGCCAGAACATTTCGCACCACTTGACCTTGCTGCCTTCGCTCCTCGGGGTCTCGTTCCTCGCCCCGAAAGACGGTAACGTCAAAGGCAAGCGACTCGTCGTCTTCCTCAAAAATCAACTCGGCATCACGTTTGCCCACCTCGACGTTTTCCTCATCCTCGCCGACACGAGCGAGAAGCTGATCCACCGCATCGGCCTGTCCTAAATCCGCAGACCCAGGTTCAATCTGGTCGGGAATCTCCTCTGCAGACACATTAGTCAACTCACCGGTTCCGCCGGCAGCTCCCGCAATCTCCGGATCGAAGACCTGAGCCTCGCGCATCGCATTTTGGTTGTCCTCGTTAGCACCACCCTTGGCAGCATCATCCCCTTCACCTCGACCAACATTCCCCAAGCGAGCGGTTTCCCCACCGGAAGCAACGTCCGCACCCAAACTCTCGGGAATCTTTAGGCCTTCGGTCTCGTCCCCGGGAGCCTGCCCCGCCTTCGCGATGGTATCCTGACGATTCTCATCTAAAATTGTACTGACAAGAAATAGACCCAGAGCCATCGCGACGAGGAGATAGGACATGCCCAAGTTGAGCCAAGGCAACGGTCCCACCGCACCCGATCGTCGCTTCCGTTCCTCTAGGAAGGCTATGTGAGCCAGCGCCAGTTGCCCCAAGGAAAGGGCAAGAAGTACAACTCCTAAAACAACCCCCCCAATAAGAAAGCCCACCCCCGTCGCCACCGCCAAGGCCCCGGCAAGAAGAAAGGAAGCTAGCAACTTGCCTGACATGGTTTTGGGTGGCCGGACCGAGATGGGCTTTCCGGCAAAGCTTTAGGTTTTAAGCTGAATTATTGCTGTTCGCTAATCTTGGCGTTGTATCGACCATCCTCAAGACCTCCGCCATAGCGACCCAAATCCAAGCCGACCTTTTTGGAGGCCTCAAAGATTTTCTCAATGTAGTAGCTCGGTTCGCCATCAGACTTGAGGTGATACTCGTCGCTAAACACCACGCCACTGTGATTGCGGATGTGGTTGCGATTTTCCTGCCAATAGAACCTCTTCAAGTTGTGAGCCGGGTTAGAGAGATAATTATTGTCATAGGTATGACTTCCACCCTGCCAAGCGTTTTCCACGAACTCCTTAAAGGATTTGGCGAACGTCTTCCCGCGGTCAACTTGAAACATGACGCCGCGATATACGCCGCCGAAGCCATTAAGACGACTGCGGAGAGTACCTAAGTCCTTGAGGTAGTGATCCTCCGGCTTCTTGTTGAAAGTGGGCAAGTGATA
>CAZWTI010000222.1:0-3787 GCA_964637065.1 uncultured Puniceicoccaceae bacterium | reverse complement strand
CGGACGTCACTTTCTTAAGCTCCTCACCCTTTAGGCCCAAGGCCGTAAGCTCTGCGACCAATTCGGCATCAAGATCCTTCAACTGGTCAGCGTTGTCGGCGTTCTCGAGAATGCCGCCGAGATCGGTTTTACCAGCTTCTTCACCTGCGGCCGCGATTTCCTCTTCCGTCTTTCCCTCGGCACGGGCGACGTCCTCGGCAGCTTTCTTAGCATCGTCAGCCGCCTTTTCGGCCTTTTCCACAACCGCCTTCAGGTCATCCGCCTTGTCCGCGTTCTTGAAGAGATTGTCGAGGTCGGCCCCAGCGACGGCTTCAGCTGCAGCCGCAATCTCCTCTTCAGTCTTTCCCTCGGCACGGGCGGCGTCCTCGGCAGCTTTCTTGGCTTCCTCGGCCGCCTTTTCGGCCTTTTCCACGACCGCCTTCAGGTCGGAAGCCTTGTCCGCGTTCTTGAAGAGGTTGTCCAGGTCGGCGGCGCCGACGTTCGCTTCCGCGGCGGCGATTTGCTCAGCCGTGGCGCCTGCTCCAAGAGCATCAACTGCGGCAGCCTTACGGGCGACGGCGTCGCTCTCGGCCTTTTCCACGACAGCCTTCAGGTCGGTCGCCTTGTCCGCGTTATTGAAGAGATGCCCAAGGTCGGTCCCGACATTGGCTTCCGCGGCGGCGATTTGCTCAGCCGTGGCGCCTGCTCCAAGAGCATCAACTGCGGCGGCCTTCCGGGCGACGGCGTCGATCTCGGCCTTTTCCACGACCGCCTTCAGGTCATCGGCTTGGTCTGCATTTTGGAGAACGGCACCAAGAGCGGCTTCCTTGTCAGCGGCACCAACGGTTGCGGCGTTTTCCGCCAAATCCACGATGGTATCCAAGTTTTGGAAGACAAGGTCGGCGGAAATATCAGGAACAGCAGCTTGCTCGCCTTCGGCGGCAGGAGCCGCCTTCTTGGCTTCATCCACTTTTTTGACGACATCGAGCAGGGCGGTAAATTCACTTTTAGCATCATCTCCCCCATCTGCCGCAGGTACAAATTTCTTCAACTGATCGACACGGCCTGCATCGGTCGCTAGGGAAAGCACAGCACCAAGAGCGGCGGTATCCTTGGGTTTTCCTTCCTCTTGGATTTTCTCAGCTTCTTGCACGACCTTCCTCAAATCTTGCGCCTTGTCCGCTACCTTGAGAACATTATCGAGCAAGGCCGATTTCGCTGCCGCATCTTCGCCGGCATCGCTAGCCGTCTCGGCCAGTTCTACAACGGCATCGAAGTTTGTAAAGACGGCACTGCGATCAACGGAGGCATCACTGCTAGTTTGCTTTTTGTCGACCTCCTTCACGACCTCCAAAAGTGCTTTCGATTTCTTGGCTGCGGCTGCGGCTGCGACTTCTATATCTGCTGCGATTTGCTCGTCAGACTTCCCGGCTGCTATTGCAGCCTGCTCCACATCCCTCTTGGCTTTCTCGGCGTCAGCTACGACTTTTTCCATCTGAACAGCTTGGTCGGCGCTTTTGAGTACAGCGGCCAGACTTTCATCGGCGCCTTCTATGCCTTTGGCTGCCTCAACCACGGTTACCAACTTGTCGGCATCCTTAGCGTTTTCCAAGACAGACTCGAAACCAGCTTCGGAACCAACAGATGTTGCCGTCTCAGTTAAGGTTACCACATCTCCAAGTTTCCCAAAAATATCGTCAGCGTCCAATGCCACAACTGCAGGGGGTTCCTCTCCTTCGGTTGGAGTTGTAACAGGCGCTGCTTTCACCGCTTCCTGAACGTCGTCAACCTTTTTAACTACCTTAAATAGGGCCTTGGCTTTCTTTGCGGCAGCATCGGCAGCAGCTTTAATTTCGGCTGCAATCTCCTCGGCAGACTTCCCGGCAGCAATTGCAGCCGCCTCCACTTGTTTCTTCTTAACCTCTTCGGCTGCAACAACCTCTTCCATTTGAATGGCTTTATCTGCACTCTTAAGAACGGCCGCCAAACTGTCATCGGCGTCTTCTATTCCCTTGGCGGCTTCAACGACGGTTACCAACTTGTCGGCATTGTCGGCGTTCTCAAGAACGGATTCGAAACCAGCTTCCGAGCCAACCGTGGTAGCGGTCTCGGTAAGGGTTACGACGTCTCCCAGTTTGGTGAAAATATCGTCGGCGACCAAGGCAATGCCCTTCTCGGCCTTCTCAACTGCCGCGGCGACTTCCGCTTCCGACTTGCCTGCTGCACGGGCAGCATCCTCGGCCTCCTTCTTGGCTCTGGCGGCTTCAGCAGCCGCGGCGGCTTCCTCCGCAGCTTTTGCGGCAGCTTCAATTTCCTCTTCCGACTTGCCTTCAGCACGAGCGACAAACTTGGCGACAGAGGCAGCTTCTTCCTTTGCTTTTTTCTTTGCCTCCTCATCGTCCACTTTCTTGACCACTTTGAAAAGTGCGCTCAAGGTATCTTCTCCTGCAGAGAGCTCGTCAGCTTTTGCGGCTTTACTTGCAGCTTCACCCGCAGCTTTGATTTCCTCGTCCGACTTGCCTGCGTCACGAGCAGTTTTCTCGGCTTCCTCCTTCGCGGCTGCCTTGGCTTCCGTCTCGGTTTTTCCCACTCCGGCCACCAAGGCCAGATCATCAGCCCTCTCTGCACTCTTGAGCACGGCGCCGAGGGTGGCATGGGCAGCTGCCTTGTCTTTGTCTGCATCAACTATGTTCTCGGCAGCCTTGACGATCTCAACTAACTTGTCTGCCTTGTCGGCGTTCTTGAGGACTTCGGCAAAGCCGTCCTCAGTACCGATCTCAGTCGCAGTTTCCGCAAGTTCAACAACATCATCGAGCTTCCCAAAGATATTACCTGCAAAGGTAGATACCTCCTTTTCGCCGACTGCCGTTTCCAAGCTCATTTCCTCGGCGGCACCTGCGGCAGCACCTGCGGCAACGATTTCATCAGCAGATTTCCCGGCAGCTTTTGCAGCTTCCTCAGCTTCCCTCTTAGCTTCCGCAGCAGCTTCGGCGGCAAAGGCCTTCTCGGCGGCGGCGGCGGCGGTGGCGGCGGCCGCCTCAATTTCCTCTGAAGATTTGCCCTCAGCCTCGGCGGAGGCCCGAGCAGTCTCCTTGGCGGCGGCGGCGGCTTGTTTCTTTTTCTTGTCCTTAACCTGCACCTCGTCGACCTCCTTGACTACCTTGAAGAGTGCTCCCAGTTTCTTTTTCTTCTTTTGGGCTACAGGGGCATCCGGAGCAGCTGCACCCTCGACGGGAGTTTCCGCCGGTGACACTTCCTCGGCAGTTGCAACAACTTCTCGTAACTTATCGCCTTGTTCAGCATTCCTGAGGACGGCCCCCAATGTATCCTTGTCTTTGGACCCGACATCGTCGGCAGCCTCAATCACAACCTTGAGATCATCGGCCTTTTCAGCATTGTCGAGTACGGCTGTGAGAGTACTTTCGTCCTTAGCTCCAACGGAATCAGCGGACTCGGTGACATCCACGACATCCGCCAGAGGAAGCTTTCCATTTTCATCAGGCTTAACCAAGTTTTCCAAGAATGATTCGGATTCTGATTTTCCTCCGTCTCTCCTACCGGTGTCTTCCTCGTCTTGCTTGTCCTTAAACATGGCAGCGGCCTTGTCTGTGACCTCTACGAAAGTTTCTACCTGTTCAAGTTGCTTGGGATCATCCAAGTCAATCAAGCCGGATTTTTCCAAAGCGACGGCCTCTGAACCGTTGTCGTCGACGCCTTTGGCGGAGGCGCCGCGTTCGTCGTCGGACTCGTTGATTTCCTCCTCGGACGGGGCTTCATCCTCCTCACCTTGGGGTTGTTTTTCTTGATC
>CAZWTI010000221.1:0-3140 GCA_964637065.1 uncultured Puniceicoccaceae bacterium | reverse complement strand
CATTCGCCTCGCCAACTCGTAGTCGGGCTTGCCCATTTCATTCAAAGGCAAGACTTCAACAGGGATAATGTCTTTAGGCACTTTCGCTCCGGATAGTTCCGCGTGAATGACTTTTTGGACTAGGTCTATATTCATCTTCTTAGGAACACAAAAGGCAACGAGACGTTCTCCCCACTCGGGGTCAGGCAAGCCCAGAGCCAAGCAATCATCAGCCAGTCTGGATTGATGAATAATAGCCTCGACCTCAGTTGGATTCACCTTTTCTCCGCCAGTGTTTACAACTCGGTCGGTTCTGCCCAAGATTCGCCAAGCTCCATCAGTAGATCGCTCGACGAGATCAGCTGTCTCGAACCATGCGGAAGGAGAGAAATCAGTGTCGTGATAGCCAAGGCATAGGCTTTTACCACGAATGGCTAAGGTTTTTGTTTCAGGACGAAGCTTGACTTCAAGATGAGGCAGAACGGAACCTACACCTATCTCACCAGCAAGGAATCGTTCGGGCGGAAGGAAGGTAACTGTACCCGCAGTCTCAGTGAGCCCATATGTCGGGGACAAAGGGAGTTTTTCAATTCTAGCTTTTTGAGCCAACTCTTGACTCATCGGACCGCCCCCAACCAAAACCAAACGGCTTTCGCGCAGACGCTGAACAGCTTGCGAAGAGACGAGCAGACGGTGCAGTTGGGTCGGGACAAGGGAAACGACACGTCGGGTAAGATCAAATTCAAAATCTTCTTTTGTAAGATCAAGATAATGTCCAAAGAGGACATTCCCTCCGGTCTCCACAGCCCGAACCACTTGCATCCATCCTCCAACATGCCAAACAGGCAAGCAACACCATGAAGAAATGGGTTCTTTCCCCAAGATTTCTTGAAGACCCTGAACCGCCGCCGCCATAGTGGCCCAAGTGTGACGGGCAAATCGGGGAATACCAGCCGTTCCTCCCGTTCGGACGAACAAGTAGGGGAAAGTGGACGAGCAAGGACTCACACCATCCGCCGAAGACGGATTGTCTAGCCATACAGAGTCGCCTCGACTCAACTTGTCAAAAACATCCAAGCAAACGTTTCCCGGACCCGAAGGATTCGAAGTTTGGTCCCGCAACCAGTCACCTCTAACGGCGGACTCAGGAATGGCTAGAGAGTTTGCCACAATTCCTCCAGAATTTCGATGGTTACTTCTCCAGGAAACAATTCTACCGCCGTGTGCAAGAAATCGCCTACACTGAAAAAATCTCTTAACCCCAATCCAGCGACGGTTTCAGTTTTGGCCGCCATCCGTAGGACTGCCTCAAAACCAAAGGGACTTTCGAATACCGATGAAATCACGCAACGACTGGGGTTTTCACGGATGAAACCTTCAAGACGCGCCCAATCTCCACAGAGGCTTGGCTTGAGAACAAAATAACCGGGCCAACCTGCATCCCGCCAAGATTCGGCGTCGGCAATATCCGCCACTGATTCGTCAAGGGCTAGAGAGATGGAAGAACTAGAAGCAAGGGACAAAAGTGCTTCGCGCTCAGAAGCCGGCAAAGGTTGCTCAAGGTATTCGATCCGAGGCTCCTCTGAAAGAGCTTCCAGCCAGATTTCAGCCTGACTTGATGAGAGAGCCCCATTGGCATCTAATCTCAATCTACTCCCTACGGGCATCCGATCCAAAAGATTTTTTGCGGCGAGAATCTCCTCCGCTGCTTCCCTCAAACCAATTTTCACTTTGAGAACTTGATTAGAAGGGAGTTCTTCTTCATCTAGGGAGCCAATCAAAGCCGCAGTTTCAACCTTGGGAAAAGGAGATTTTGTTCTCCATATTGGGGAGGTGGCGCAAGTGATTGCGGTACTACACAATGGAAGATATGCGGGGATTTCCATTCCAAGTTCCCACCGGAGCAGAAATGACTCTGCATTAGCAAGGGACTCGCCACGAAAACCAGGTGTAGGGGCCACTTCCCCAAAACCCACGCTTCCATCATCAAGACCTATCCTTATGACAATACTCTCGCGTTTTGACCAATCCCCGGAAGAGGTCCGCAATGGTTTTGCAAATTCTCCTTGAAAACGGCGATTCTCTATTCGACAAGACATTGTTTATCCTTGTGAATAAAGCGTGGTTGAGGCATAAGCTTCAAGCCTTTCCAATAGTTTGTTAAACATGGACGAGGAATTCTTTTTGCCGCCAGATGAGTTTTTCCGTCAAAGTCTTCCTTCGGGAGTGACCTTTGACGATGTTACACTTGCCACGCGATATTCCGAAGTTCTTCCACGCGACGTCAATCTTGAGACGACGCTTTCGGAATCGATTAAACTGAGCATTCCTATCGTTTCTTCCGACATGGACACGGTGACCGAATCAGACATGGCCATTTCGATGGCCTTAAGTGGTGGACTTGGGTTGATACATTACAACATTTCCAGAAGCTCTCAGGTTAAGGAAGTAGCCAGAGTAAAATACCATGTCCACGGATTGATTCGAGACCCTATTACAATTACTGCGGACAAGCTAGTTGGGGACGTACTGAAATTGATCCAAGAAAAGAACTTCCAGTTCCGCACCTTTCCCATTGTGGATGAGGTGGGAAAGTTGATGGGATTGCTTCCGGGACGAGTGGTCAAGCAGCGATACAGTGATCGAAAGGTAACCGATGGCATGCTGGCTCGCGGCGAGGTTTACACTATTAGAGAAAAAGACGTGGGCGACGAGCCGATCTCAACCGCAGATCAATTCTTCAGCGAACACATGGGCATTCACAAGTTGCTCGTCGTTGATGGCGAAGACCGACTTTGCGGTCTATATACACTGAGTGACATCGAGCATATAATGGAAGAGGCACGCGATCACCTCAAGCCCTCTCGTGACGATAATTTTCGTTTGCTCTGCGGGGCCGCGATCTCTGCTCCTCGCACTTCTGATGGTGAACTGGATCGGGATAGCCTGATTGGCCACGTCGAGGCAATGAACGACGAAGGTCTAGACGTTGTCGCCATTTCCACTGCGCATGGACATACCAAGGGAGTCGGCGAGTGTGTGCGGATTATTCGGGAGCAATTTTCAGACCTAGCCATTATCGCAGGAAACGTGACCAGTGCGGAAGGCGTGGATTTCTTGTCAGAATCAGGGGTTGATGCAATCAAGGTAGGCCAAGGGCC
>CAZWTI010000220.1:0-10714 GCA_964637065.1 uncultured Puniceicoccaceae bacterium | reverse complement strand
CAACGATACCTTACAGACCGCCTCTGGGATCACGCAGGCGGACGGAGCGGGAGCGGTGACCTTCAAGGGCGACGTGACGACGGCCAACGCAGGCGATGCGACGACCTTGAACGGCAACGTGGTGCTGGACGGACTGACCTTTGATGGAGGTGGAAACGTGACTTTTGGGAACGCTGCATCGGACACGCTGACGATATCGACGGCGGCGGTGACGGTGAAGACCCCGAACAAGACGCTGACGATCCCCTCGAACGTGACGATCAACGACGGATTGGTCCTGACCTTGGGAGCCGGGGCAGCGACGGCGATTTCCGCGAGCGGTACGATATCCGGCCAATCGAGCGCAAACTCGGATCTCGTGGTGAACACGACGGGAACGGCGAGCTTCACGGGAGCGATCGGCGGCGGGAATCAGTTCCGAAACCTGACGGTGACGCAGTCGGGCGGAGCGACCTTCGCTGGAGCGGTGACCTCGACCGGCGGCACGGTTCTCTTGACGGACACCACGGGCGCGATCGAGTTCGACGGCGCGTTGGTCGCGCCGACGCTGACGACGACGGGCCAGGACTATGCCCTGAATCTGGACGGCGGTTCGACCATCACCAATGCGGTCAACTTGACGAACACGGGAGCGGTGCGGATCGGTGATGATGCGGGCGACGTCAATACCTTTACGGGCGGCTTGACGGCAACGGCGGCAACGCCACCTAGCACGATCACTCAAAATGGCGATCTCTTGTCCGGCGGAAACATTTCCTTGGATGCGACGACCTCGATCGATTTTGACGGTACCGTTGGGTCCGCTGCCGCCATTGGTGGAAATCTGACGATTGGAACAACTACGCAAACGGCGACCGTCGATTTGGCGGGTACGGTTAGCGTGAATGGTTCCGTTTCAATAACGGGAGCAAACTTGACATTGGGCGGCAACGTAACCGCGGATGCGAATTCCGCAGGTTCGGAATCACTGATTTTGGCGGCTACTAATGCGGCCGCCAATTCCTTGAACGTGAATGCGGGACTGACGACGAATGGGGGGTCGATCACCTTGAGCGCCAACGATGACGTGATTTTCGGGGCGGCCGGGGACTTGGCCTCGAACAATGGTAATGTTTCAGTGACTGCCGATGCCGACGATACTGCTGCCGGCACGGGAGGCGCTCTCACGATGGCGGACGGGACGACGATCAATGCCGGTACCGGTACGATTACCTTGGCAGCGGATGAAAACGTGGCCTTGGGTGGCCTGACCACCACGAACGCGACCGGCGCCGCTGTTTCCGTAACCTCTGACAATGGTTCAATCACGGAAGCTGGAGATGCCGACGTCGAAATCACCGCTACCGCCGTCGGTTCGGTCGTTACCCTGAGCGCAAAGGATACCATCGGCACGGTGAGCGGTGATGCCGTATACCTGGACCTTGGCGACACGGGTTATGCAGGAAATCCCCTCGAGACTGCAGTCGCGTCCCTTTCCGCGACAACCAGCGCCGCAGACGGCGACATTGCCATAGACAACACGAATGCCGCGGGCCTGGCGTTGTCAACCTTGCAGCCAAGTGGCGCAGGCAATGTAGGTAGCGTGTGGATTCGCAACAGCGCGGGCTTGGACGTGTCCGGGATAACCATCAACAATACGAATTTCCCCGGAGACAAGTTGGCTTTCACCGCAACCACCGGAAATCTGACCGTCCAAGACTCAGCTATAAGCGTCGGGACAGGCGTCCTGAAGCTGGAATCAATTGCAGGAGATGTCTTGCGTACTGGTAATGCCGCCACGGCGATAGACGTGACCGCACAAGACTTCATGCTCAGGTCGGCCACTTCCGAAACTATAGCTACGACAGTAACCAATCTCGACGCCCAGATCACAGGATCCGGCAACGACCTGACGGTTAATCAGACGGGGGACTTGGTTACCAAGAACTTGGGTGGGTCCGGTGATCAAGTCAATGCCAGGGACGTTTCCTTGTATGCCGCCGGTGGCATTGCCGTTACCACCAGCGCCGGTTCCGTTTCTCTAAATGATGCTGTCTTGGCTGACGCGGAGACTCTTGCCGTTACAGTCGGTGGGGCAGGCAAGGGAATTCTCGTGGCACCAACCACGGACCTTTATGGTCGCGCCGCCACCGGGATTACCCTCAATGCTACGGATGGCAACGTCGACGTAGGAACTGTGGATGGTCGAACAGTGGACTTGGCCACCACCAATGGCAATCTAAGCATAGACGTGACTGCTCCCACTGCCGAACGTGCCATTACTTTAGGGGATGCCGATGGTGCCGATCCGATAACGCTTTTGGCTGAGGGTGGCTTTACCGTGACCAATGACGGCGACGGTGGTAACTCTGATGCCAACCCCGGAACGATTGCCATAAAGTCCGATGCTTCTCTAACGGCTTCCACAGGCAAGTCGGGAGTGAACACCGGCGGATTGACCATTACCGGTTCCGTGGCGTTGGACGGGGCGGTGAACGTCGAGCAAACCCGTACGGCTTCCCTTACCGGCAAGACGGACAACCTTACCTTCGGCGCTTCTTCCCAAGCCAATGCAGGCACCTTGACGCTTAGCCCCGGCTCGTCTTCGAACTCGATCACCGTGGCCGACGGCGGCAAGATTGTCGTCAAGTCCGGTACGGGCGCGGACGGTGACTTGAACGTCGGAACCTCCGGGGCCCGCATCGGTGATTTCGTGATGCAGGGTACGACTTCTTCCCTCCAGACCGACGGCAGCATTGAAATTTATGCCGCGGCCGTTGACTTGGTGAATGTCGAGATCGATGCAAACGGAGACGGTGACTTGGCTTCCTCAACTTTCTCCAAGCTGAAGGTGGACGCGACGGGTGCCGTAAAACTGCTTGGCTCCATCGACGGTAATGCCGATCTTTCCGGCTCGACCACGAAGAATATTCTTCAACTGACCACCGGATCGTCTCTCACGAACGACAGCGGATCCTCAATTGCCCTGGACGAATTTGATTCCGTTACGCTGAGTACTGCAGCGGGCATAGGCACGTCCGCAGACGATCGGGTCACCATCAATGCCAACCAAGTGTCTGCCGCCGTTTCGGGTAATGGCTTTATCTATATTAGCAACACTCCCACCGTGCTTGCCACTGATGCCGCCGACAGTCTCGTTACCGTTTCTAGTCTTTCCATTGATACCGCAGGAACGACGGCTCAGAACGGCATCGACTATCGCCAGACTACGGACAACGTTACCTTTACTGCAGCCACCACCAATGGCGGAGACGTAAGTCTTCGTACCGATGCCGGGTCCATTACCTTGGATGTCGCTACGACGGGGACGGGTTCGCTTGCCGTGACTGCTGCAGGAACGTCGGCAGGAATTACCGGCACAGGCGGCGTCGTGTCCGTGGATGGTTCTACCAACTTAACCGCGAGTGGCGACATCTCCCTCACCAACGCCGGCAATGCCCTGGACGGAACAGTTGCCGCTTCGGGTTCGAACGTAACCTTGTTGAATGCGACCGGTCTAACCTTGGGAGCTGTAGCTGCGACCGGCGACTTAGCCGTGACTGCCACGACCGGCGACGTTTCCGGAACTTCGACGATCGACGTGGGGGGCGGTTCCACTTTCGCGCTTAATGGAACGAGTGCCGCTCTTAGTCTTACAAACGCTTCCAACAAGCTTACGGGTTCCACGGGGGCCGGAAGCTTGGCAATTACCACCAGCGGTAGTCTCGGCACGGTCACATTGACTAATGATGCCGCGCTCATCTTGCCGAGCGTGGTCTTGGCCGGTCTTGACGTCACGGCCGACGGCGCCGTGACACAAACTTCCGGAGGCATCACCTCTTCAGGAGCGGTCGACATTACCGCCGCGAGCAATGCGGTTACGCTTACCGATGCCGCAAATGACTTCCAAGGCGCAGTTAGCGTTACTGGTGCCGACGCCAGTCTCAAGGATGCGAACAACCTCGAACTCGGCACCTTGAACGTTTCCACTCTTACCGCAACTACAGTTGCAGGGGACCTGACCGACAGCGGGAATCTGGCGGTGAGCGGACTGGCGACGCTTGACGCTGGGGCGACTGGAGCGATCACCTTGGGCGACGGGGCTGGCGAGACGACGAACTTCGGGAGTCTGAACCTGACCGGCGCCGCGGTGACGGTGACCGAGGACAGCTCGACGACCCTTGCGGGGGCGAGCGCATCGACCTTGAGCGTGACCAGCGGCGGGGACCTGACCGACAGCGGGAACCTGGCGGTGAGCGGACTGGCGACGCTGGACGCGGGCGCGACTGGAGCGATCACCTTGGGCGACGGCGCTGGCGAGACGACGAACTTCGGGAGCCTGAACCTGACCGGCGCCGCGGTGGCGGTGACCGAGGACAGCGCGACGACCCTTGCCGGGGCGAGCGCATCGACCTTGAACGTGACCAGCGGCGGGGACCTGACCGACAGCGGCAACTTGGTGGTGAGCGGTCTGGCGACGCTGGATGCTGGGGCGACTGGAGCGATCACCTTGGGCGACGGGGTTGGCGAGACGACGAACTTCGGGAGCCTGAACCTGACTGGCGAAACGGTGGCGGTTTCAGTGGACGGCGCGACCGATTTGGCCGGAGCGAGTGTATCTTCCCTCGACGTTACTGCCGCCGGAGCCGTAACGGATTCAGGTGCCTTAACGATCTCCGGTGCGGCGACCATCAACTCTACTTCTGGAGATTTGACCCTGGATGAATCCGGTAACACCTTTGGTAGTGTTGCCTTGACGGGTACCGAAGATATCGTGGTCGTCTCTTCAGGTTCGTTGACTGGTACTGTTTCCGGTAGCACACTGCAAGTACAGACTGCCACTGGCGCAACATTGGAAACGGAGGTAACAAAAATGGCTGCAACCAGTGCTTCCGGAAATGTATCGGTGACCAATACCGGGGGTTTGACCATTGCCAGTTTTGAGGACGGGTTGCAACTTTCAGGAGTTTCAATAACTGCGGGTTCTGCCGCAGACGACATCAACTTGATTGCCAAGAGTCCGATCACCGTTGATGCTCCGATAACGAATAGTTCCGGTTCAGTGAATTTGGCGGCGACCGGGACGGAAGCGACGGACAATATAGTTGTCAATTCCACTATTTCCTCCGGAACGGACACGTCTTCCGCAGTCAATCTTTTTGCAGGCGGTTCAATAACGGTGGCTTCCGCAGCCACTATTTCATCTGCGACGGAGTCCAGTCTGCAGTTTTCAACAAACTACGATGCCGTAACTGAAACGACTTCCTTGGGATATTCCGGTGGTACTATTTCTATTTCCTCTTCGAGTACCATTTCCGGAGGTCTCGAGGTGTCCGGTTATGGTAGTGCCGGTTTGGACATTGATTCCAATGCCCGTATTCGCACCACGACCTTGGATCAAGTCGCGGATTACTTCAACGCACTTGAACCCGTCTTGGAAGTCGAGGACCAGTGGGATGCTCGCGATGCCGGTGCTTTGCAGGCTTCGGTCGGCCTAGGTGAGATTACCTTGGATGCCGGTGTTGTCGAAGCGGACGTTGATATTGTCGAAGACGACGACGAAAACTGATTTCAGCACTAGGGTGCGGTAACTGAGCTTCCGTTGTCTTTCGCCCCGAGGGTTGCGAGGGCAGGCACGGCCGTCTTGGCCCATTGATCGGGCGATGGATAGCCTCCTGCGGCTTCACCGAAGCACGAACGGAGCATATCGGTATCGATTACGCCGGGGTTGAATGCCACCGCAGAAAGACCGTTCGGCAATTCCTGCGACAAGGATTGAGTGAGTCCCTCGATGGCCCATTTCGTGGCGCAGTAGGGGGCCACTTCCGGAGCGGTGGAGCGCCCCCAATAGGAGCTGAAATTGGCTATTACGCCCCTTCCGGCTTTCTCCATCGCAGGCAAGAAGGAGCAAATTGCGTTGTGTACTCCGCCGAGATTGACGGCGAGAACGCGAGAAAATTCTTCGGTTGGAATGTCTTTAAGCAGGGCATTGCCATTAATAATGGCTGCATTGTTAATGAGTAATTGAGGTGCTCCGAGATTTTCCAAGACTTTTCCGGCGAAGCTTTTGAGCGATGTCTCGTTCGTGACGTCCGCAGGAATAAACAGATGCGGCGAGCCCATTTCCTCGGCAAGTTCGCTGAGATTTTCCTCGGATCTGGCGCAGCCTGCAACCTTCCAACCCAATTGTGCGAACTCTCGAGCCATTGCGCGGCCCAAGCCTCGAGAGCATCCTGTGATGCAGACTGTTCCCGGGGGCACGCTGATCATTGTTGATTGGTCTTGGTTGAATTTGGGAGATTTGTAGGACCTTTATGATAAGGTGGTTGTCGAGATAGATTCCAGTGGGCGTAGAGCCAAATGAGACTGAAAGTTATAACGAGTACAACGATCACAATCCATTCCACGACAGATTTTTTATTTTTACCGCCACAGGCGCTTTCTTCGGCCATTCTCTCAGAATTGGAAATTGGTGGGAGATACTGGATTCGAACCAGTGACCTCATGCGTGTCATGCATGCGCTCTAACCAACTGAGCTAATCCCCCCTCATCTGTAAATGTTCATTAAGATGATGAAGCCAAAGAGGTTGTCAACGCCGCGTTGGATTTCAGGCCATTGTGCACGAATAATTTGTCGAATTGAATATAATTCGGGTTGCTTGGTTCTTTACGGGTAGTACGGCAGTCGATAACAATAGTTTTCTATGAAGAAAGCTTTGGTCACCGGCATCACGGGACAGGATGGTTCCTACTTGGCTGAATTATTGCTGGAAAAGGGATACGAGGTGCACGGAATAGTGAGGCGAGCTTCCACTTTCAACACCAGCCGGTTGGATCACCTGTACAAGGATCCATTGGTGGACGACACTAACTTGTTCCTTCACTATGGAGACTTGGCGGATGCCGTTCAGTTGGTGAAACTGCTATACGAATTGCAACCCAACGAGATATACAACCTGGGAGCCCAGAGTCACGTGCGAGTCTCTTTTGACGTTCCCGAATACACCGGGGACGTTACCGGTTTGGCAGCGGTGCGAATTTTGGAAGCCATTCGCGAAGCAGGGTTGGTTGAGAAGGTGCGGTATTACCAAGCTTCATCATCAGAGATGTTTGGGAAGGTGCAGGAGGTGCCGCAGAAGGAAACTACCCCTTTTTGGCCGCGGTCGCCATATGCCTGCGCAAAGGTTTATGCTCATTGGCTTACGGTGAATTACCGAGAGTCTTACGGGCTCCATGCAAGCAGCGGAATTTTGTTCAATCACGAGTCTCCGAGACGTGGCGAGACTTTTGTCACACGCAAGATCACAAGAGCTGCCACGCGCATCAAATTAGGTCTACAGGACAAACTTATTCTAGGTAATTTGGATGCCAAGCGGGATTGGGGTTATGCCAAGGAATACGTTGAGGCGATGTGGCTGATGCTGCAGGAGGATGAACCTGACGATTATGTAATCGCCACGAACAAAACCCACACGGTCCGTGAGTTCTTGGAGGAAACCTTTGCCTGCTTGGAGCTTGATTGGGCGAAATTCGTCGGCTTTGACAAAAAGTATGAACGCCCTGCCGAGGTCGACTTACTTATTGGGGACGGCACGAAGGCCAAGGAAAAGTTAGGTTGGGAACCAAAGGTGGATTTTAAGGAACTCGTTCAGATTATGGTGAATGAGGACATGAAACTTGCCGAGCGTGAACTCGCGTTACGAAATGTTGACGCTTGAACACTGCCAGACCTCTTTATGAAGCTTTTTCTTGCGGGGCATCGTGGGATGGTGGGCTCGGCTTTGACCAAGGCATTTGCTTCCTCTGGCGATTGGAAGATTCTAACATGTGCCCGAAACGAGTTAGATCTTTGCGACCAATCGGCTGTGGAAACCTTTTTTGCCGAGGCAAAACCTGAGGTCGTTGTGAATGCCGCAGCGAGGGTGGGGGGGATTTACGCTAACGACACCTACCCTGCAGATTTCATTCGTGAAAATCTCTCGATCAATCTCAACCTGATTCACTCTGCATGGAGAAATGGGGTGAAGCGTTTCCTGAACTTGGGTAGTTCCTGCATCTATCCAAGGGAAGCACCCCAACCCATCAAGGAGGAGTATCTGCTTTCGGGTCCTTTGGAAAAGACGAACGAAGCTTATGCCGTCTCCAAGATTTGCGGGTTGGAGCTTTGTCGCCACTACCGAAACCAGTACGGCGTGCTTTTTCATTCGGCTATGCCTACAAACTTGTATGGCCCAGGTGACAACTATCATCCCCAAAACTCACATGTTATACCCGCCCTTCTCCGCCGCTTTCATGGAGCCAAGTTGGCGGCAAGTCCGAGCGTCTCTATTTGGGGTACGGGCAAGCCCCGTCGAGAATTTCTCTTTGTCGGGGACTTGGCCTCGGCGGTTTTGCATTTGCTGGAACTGGTTAATCCTCCCGACTGGATTAACGTTGGTTATGGTGAGGATGTTTCAATTAGTGACCTGGCCGCAAAGGTAGCGGAGGTGGTGGGCTATAACGGTGAAATTCAGAACGATCCCTCCAAGCCCGATGGAACGCCTCGCAAACTCTTGGATGTTTCCCGAATCAGGGCTACCGGTTGGGAGCCGAGGATTCCATTGGAAGAAGGGATTTCCCTCACCTACGAGGATTTTCTGAGCCAATTGGCTCAGGGGAAATTGAGGGGCTGACAATGCTGAGGGGAAAAACAGTTATTCAAACTGCTTCTTGAATTCGCGGAAGGCGTCCGATACTTCGCGAAGTTGATAGCGAAGAGCGTCAACTTCTTCGCGGAGTTCCTTGAGCTCGGCATCCATTTGGTCGACCTTTTCCAAGCGCGAGTCTGAAGCCGGGACATAGACCGCAGAGTCTCCGTTATCCTCTATGACCGGGGGTGGAGCAAGGAGATGATGCCAACGACGCTCCTTCTGTCCCAGAGATGGATCCATCTCAGCGACTAACGGGGAATCGCGATCCTGCATTTCGACGAGGGTCTCCTCGACGTCCGCCAATCCTTCGAAATCAAACATGCGTCCTGCGCGAGAACGCAGTTCACCCGAGGTTTGGGGACCCCGATTTAGAAGTTCCGCGAGCAGGGCTTTTTCCGGTTTGATGACGTCCAACGTCTTTTCTGAATTGTGTTGATACTTTGGAACGCGAGATCCAACCAAATCCATTCGATGCACCAATCTCTTGAGCCGCATTTCGTCGATGGCCGCATCTACTTCCTGTTCTGTTAAATGTACTCGTGGACTTCTGTTGTTCTTTTGGTTGCAGGCGTTGACAAGCGCATTGCAAGTCATCGGGTAGTACTCGGGTGTGGAAAGTTCTTTCTCGATTAGGGCTCCGAGAACACGACACTGCTCAAAAGTGAGTTCGGGCAACTCGCTTTCTTTTTCTTCCCGGGGCAGGGGTTCTTCCATTTCTATCTTTGGGTATGTTTTGCTTGTAGTATGACTGTGGAAATTAGTTGGAAACGACGCTTACTTGGCGATGCTCCTTGTCGAACTGAACCTTTCCGTCGGTAAGGGCGAAGAGGGTGAAGTCGTTTCCGCACCCGACGTTGCTGCCGGGATGATATTTAGTGCCGCGTTGTCGGAGGATTATATTACCCGCTGATACTCGCTCACCACCAAATTTCTTCACACCCAAGCGTTTGCTGTTGCTGTCGCGTCCGTTCTTGGAAGTGCCTTGTCCTTTCTTGTGTGCCATGACGTTGTCTTCCCTAAAGATTATTTGGATTCGATTGACTCGATTTCTATCACGGAGATTTGTTGGCGATGCCCTTTGCGACGCTTGTAGCCCTTGCGACGCTTCTTCTTGAAGACGATGATTTTTTTATCTTTCTTGTTCTCAAGAATCTTGGCCTTCACGGATGCGCCCTCCACATAAGGCGTGCCAAATGAGGTCTTGCCGTCATCCACGATCATCAGGACCTTGTCGATGTCCACGACGTCTCCCTCTTTCGTTTCAGTAAAACGATTCACGAACAGCTTGTCTCCCTGTTCTACCGTGAATTGACTGCCTTGAGTCTGGATAGTCGCCTTCATTTTTGGAAAAAGCTGGTAATTAAAAGGAATTTTTTCTTTCTAGGCAAGACATTTGGCTTGAAAGAGAATTGCCGATGAGAAGCAATTGATCATGCTTTGATCGCGTAGTGTCTCAAACTCAAGCGTCAAACAAAGTGGATGCAGCCAAGGTCCTGGACTATTTCCAAGGGGGCAAGGTCTTGGAACATTACTCCAAAGCTGTGATCGCTGTGGGTCTCTGGCAGTCGGAGGAGAAAGTGTTTCGTCGGGTTTTCCCGAAAAAGGAAATGAGTCTGCTGGAATTGGGATGTGGCTGCGGACGCATTGCTGCGGGTCTTTGGGAGTTGGGCTATACTAACGTCATGGCCACGGACGTCTCTCGAAAGATGATTGAACGAGCTCGACGCTTGGTACGAGTTCTGGACTACGGCATTCCCCTTCGTGTGGCAGATGCAACCCACCTTCCATTTGAAGAAAACTTGTTCGATGGCGCCACTTTCGGCTTCAATGGACTCATGCAAATTCCTGGGCGTCAAAACCGCCTGAAGGCAATGTCAGAAGCTTTTCGCGTGCTGCGAAGCGACTCTTATTTCGTCTTCACCACCCACGACAGGCAGATTGCGAAGTGGAAGAAATTCTGGAATCGTGAAAAACTAATCTGGCGAAAGGGCAGGCAAAAGCCGCAGTTGCTTGAGTTCGGGGATCGTTTTGAGAAAACGGACAT
>CAZWTI010000219.1:0-3748 GCA_964637065.1 uncultured Puniceicoccaceae bacterium | reverse complement strand
TTATCTTCAACTGGATTAGGTGGTGGTGGAGTCACTGGGGATGTTCCGGGCAACTCGGGTATGGTAGTTGTACCTCCAGTGTCAAGCGGAGGGAAGCTCGGCTAGGCATCGTTAGTTGGAGCTGGTGGAGGTGGCGGAGTTGGATCAAGTGGTGGCAGCAAGTTGTCGACAACTGGAGGAGTCGGTGGGGGCGGAGGAGCATCCGGCAAACTTGGAAGATCAGGATCGGCAGAACCCAAATCCGGCACAGAAGTCGGAGTCACTTCAGTCGACTCGGAACCAAGTCCAGATGCCGGTTCATCAGTTGAGGGAGGAGTGACCTGAAGGTCAGGCAACGGGGCATCAACTCCATTATCATCCGCAACCGTGGTCTCGGCTTCAGGGATCACAACGGGAGTGGGCGGAGTAACAACTGGAGGAAGTGGTGCAACGGGTGCAGCAAGATCGATTTGAGTGCCATCAGAACGCCATGTCATTTCCTTCCCGTGACGTTGCCCATCAGTATATGCCCGGACATACATTTTTTGACCATTGGGCCACCAACGCGTAACTAGTCCATGCCACTTGCCCTCGCGATAATTGCGCTCGTACATCTGTTGACCAGTGGAAAACCATCGAATACTGCTTCCATTTCGTTTGCCGTCCTTGTAACTTTCATCAGTCGCGACAAAGTCGCGTCCGTTTTCATTCTCAAAGGTAATTATTCGTCCCGAAAAGGGTTCGTTGGCGAAAGTCTTGAAGAGTAGACCGTAACGACGTTCGAAGTAAGTATCGTATTCGTCGGCCTTTACTTGGACGGTATCCATATTGGCAGACTTAAAGGCACCAGTGGTGGGATACTGGTAAGTGTTCGGACCACAAGAAACAAGACCTGAGGCAAGCACTAAGCAAAAATAGGAAAGATGCGTCTTCATGGTGGAAATCCTAGGGAAAGCCCAAATCAAGGCAAGCAGGAAGGATGACTGAACACATTTGGATTGAGTCCGAAGGATTTTTACGTTTATGGCGCGTTATACATCTATGTTATTTTCAATGTGACGAAGACTTTTAAGATTTTAAAAAAACTATATTATGATCCTGCAGAATTTGTCTTACTGGATACCCGCGGCGGGAGGAATTGCACTCTTGTTCACCTTTTGGAAAACTTCCCAAGTCAGTGCTGCAGAGGTCGGGACTGAACGGATGAAGCGCATAGCGGAAAGCATTCAGGAAGGAGCTATGGCCTTTCTGAAGGCGGAATATCGGGTCTTGGCGATATTTGTCCTTTGCATAGCTGTCCTCTTGGCATGGAGTGGATCGGAAAACCCAGAGTCACATCCTTTGGTGGCCGTTTCCTTCATCGTAGGAGCCTTGTGCTCGGGATTAGCTGGTTTCCTCGGCATGCGAGTAGCCACAAAGGCCAACGTGAGGACAACAAACGCAGCCCGCAAAAGCCTTGGGGAAGCCTTGGAAATCGCCTTTTCAGGCGGAGCGGTAATGGGACTGGGCGTAGTCGGATTGGGAATTCTCGGACTAGGCGGACTCTTCGCTTTTTTCGGCAACCACTTCAACGGCTTTGAGGGAGGGAACGCCTTAACAAAGACACTTGCCGTCCTAACGGGGTTTTCCTTTGGAGCTTCTTCCATTGCACTCTTTGCCCGCGTAGGCGGAGGAATTTATACCAAGGCAGCAGATGTCGGGGCTGACCTCGTTGGAAAGGTGGAGGCTGGCATACCCGAAGATCATCCTCTAAACCCTGCAACCATTGCCGACAACGTGGGAGACAACGTGGGCGACGTCGCGGGGATGGGAGCCGACTTGTTCGAGTCCTACGTTGGCTCGATTATCGGCACCATGGTGCTTGGCGCCGCCATGGTTGCGGGTTCTCCAGACTTTAAAGACTTTCTAGGCGGTCTTTCCCCTGTATTCCTTCCGCTAGTCCTTGGGGCTATCGGCATCGGAACTTCCATTCTTGGGACCTTCTTCGTGAAGGTTCGTGAAGGAGGCGATCCACAACGCGCGCTGAACATAGGCGAATTCGGTTCTTCCGCCGTCATGGTATTCGCCTCTTATTTTGTAATAAACAAACTACTGCCGGAAACTTGGCAACTGGACGGCACGACCTACACGGCAAACGGTGTGTTCTGGGCTACGATTATTGGCTTAGCGGCAGGTCTGGCAATAGGCCTGATCACCGAGCACTTCACGGGAACAGGCAAAAAGCCCGTGAAGGCCATTGCCGAGCAATCAATAACGGGTTCCGCCACTAACATAATAGCGGGTCTTGGAGTCGGCATGATCTCCACCACTTTTCCTATCCTCGTCCTCGCCGCGTCCATCATCGGCGCATACGAACTGGCTGGGCTTTATGGCATTGCCATCGCCGCGGTGGGAATGCTTTCAAACACGGGCATCCAGCTTGCGGTCGACGCCTACGGCCCCATTTCCGACAACGCAGGGGGCATTGCCGAAATGGCAGAACTTCCCCCCGAAGTGCGCAAACGTACGGACAAGTTGGATGCCGTCGGCAATACAACGGCAGCCATAGGCAAGGGCTTCGCGATTGGATCGGCAGCCCTCACTGCACTGGCCCTATTCGCCGCATTTAAGGAAACGGTAGGAATCGATATAATAGATGTTTCAGACCCCAAGGTCATGGCGAGCCTTTTCGTTGGAGCCATGTTGCCTTTCCTTTTTAGCGCATTGGCAATGAACGCCGTAGGTAGGGCCGCCATGTCAATGATCCACGAAGTCCGACGCCAGTTCCGCGACATCCCCGCCCTGAAAAAAGCCTTGGAAGTCATGCGACGTAACGAGGGCAAAGATTCTGAGGAATGGGAACAAGAGGACAAGGCTCTCTTCGACAAGGCTATAGAGGAAGCCGAATACGGCGAATGCGTCTCCATCTCAACTCAAGCAGCCATTCGTGAAATGATCGCTCCGGGAATGGTCGCCATACTGACCCCAGTTGCAGTAGGGTTTCTAGGCAATAGCCTTTTTCCATCCGACCCCCAATCCGGAGCAAAAATGCTCGGAGGCCTACTTGCAGGCGTTACAGCTTCAGGGGTACTTATGGCTCTCTTTCAATCCAACGCCGGAGGCGCTTGGGACAACGCAAAGAAAATGATTGAGGAAGGCTACAAAGTTTCAGGCGAAAAACTCGTGAAGGGTTCCGAGGCTCATAAAGCCGCAGTTGTCGGCGATACTGTGGGAGACCCTCTGAAGGATACCTCAGGTCCTTCGCTGAACATTCTCCTTAAGCTAATGTCTGTTGTAGCACTGGTGCTTGCGCCAATGCTGTAAAGTTCTCCTTAAGACCTAGGAAGCCTCGCCCGCCATTTCGGCAAAAGCTTTGCGGGTTGCAGCGTCAGCCTTGTAGTAGGCGGTGCCTGCAACAAAGACATCCACGCCTGCTTCGACGCATTGAGGCAGGTTCTCAGGAGTTACACCCCCGTCCACTTCAATGAGATAGCGGTATCCTTCAGTCTCGCGACGCTCACATAAGATGCCAACCTTGTCGAGAACCTCAGGCATAAAAGCTTGTCCACCGAAACCAGGTTGCACGGTCATGCAAAGAACAAGATCCACTTGCTCAAGGTAGGGAAAAACACTTTCAGGAGACGTGTCAGGGTTCAAGACAATCCCTGCCCGCTTGCCGAGAGATCGTATGAGAGAAAGCGCATTACTATGATTATAATCAGGTTCGACATGAATACTGATCAGGTCTGCACCCGCCTCGGCAAAAGCCTCTAGAAACTTGTGGGGCTCT
>CAZWTI010000218.1:0-8153 GCA_964637065.1 uncultured Puniceicoccaceae bacterium | reverse complement strand
GCCTTAAGTACTTTTTTCATAAGGGAAGGATCGACAAAGAAACCTTTCTTAACAGAGCGTGCCATAAGTATTCTTCCTAGATATGATCGTTGGCCTACTTCAACTTACGCCCATTGCGGCGTACGAGAATGAGGGCATTTGAAGGTTTGGTTTTCTTTCGAGTCGGATACCCTTTTGACAACTGCCCCCAGGGTGAAGAGGGATGACCCCCTCCGGAGGTTTTGCCCTCACCCCCACCCATAGGATGATCCACGGGGTTCATGGCAACGCCACGCACCCTTGGTCGTCGACCCTTCCAACGATTTCGGCCCGCCTTGCCGATGGTGGCATTCTGGTGTTCGGCGTTCCCAACGGAACCAATGGTTGCACGGCAATTAGCCTTTACGAGACGGATTTCCCCACTCGGCATCTTAAGGGTCGCTTGGTCGCCATCTATTGCCATGAGACGTGCCCCGACACCCGCAGAACGAGCAAGTTTGGCTCCTGCCCCAGGTAACAACTCGATGCAATGGACGCGAGTGCTGATCGGAATGTGAACCAGCGGCATGGCATTGCCGGGCTTGAACTCGATGAGATTGTCGGAACTGAGCAGTACATCTCCAACCTTTACTCCATTGGGCGAGGGCACATAGGATTTTGTTCCATCCTCGAACTTCAAAAGGGCTATGTGAGAGGTGCGATTTGGATCGTATTCGATGGCCTCTACGATTGCTGGAGAATCGAGGTTGTTCCGCCGAAAATCAATTTTCCGATAGAGTCGCTTGTGCCCACCGCCACGACGACGAGAAGTTATCCGCCCGTAACTGTTTCGACCCTTCTTCCGATGATGCCCTTGAGTCAAGGCGCGCTCAGGACGTTTGTCCGAAACCTCTGCCTTGTTCTTGGTGTAGAACCGCAAAGAAGGAGTGACGGGGTTGTGATGAATGATGGCCATTATTCTTAAAAAGTTTGGTGGTTTTAGACTTAAGCCCCCAAGTCGATTGCATCACCTTGCTTGAGGGTGACTATGGCTTTCTTCATGCCGCCTTTAGAACCGAGACGGTTACGGCGACTACGGTCTCGTTTCAGCTTGGGCTTGAGGTTCATGACGTTTACCTGAGTCACGGTAACGCCAAAAGCTCGCTCAACCGCATCTGCCACTTGCGTCCTATTTGCCGACGGATGGACTCGGAACGTGTACTTGTCGACTGAATTAAGCATCGTGGCCTTTTCAGTTAGCAAAGCTTCCATCAGGATATCCACAGGTTCACTCATGCTGATTCCTCCTGGCTGAGTTTTGCCAAAAGGACATTCAATCCGCCAGTACTGAAAACTATATTCTCGGCATTAACGAGATCGAGCGGGCTCAAATCCTTGGCACGCCCAAGGGTTGTTCGGCCCACGTTGCGAGCTGCCAAACAGAAATCTTCGGCAAAGGCATCAGCCACCAGCAATAAACTGCGGGCATCAGGTGCCACTTTGTCTAGCAATTGGCTAAATAGTCTAGTCTTAGGCTCCGCGACCTTCCACTCCTCAATAAGGCTGAACTTTCCGTCGGCAACACCATCGAAAAAGGCACGGGCCAAGGCGAGGCGTTTCATTTTCCGATTCACCTTCTTGTTGTAGGAACGAGGTTTGGGGCCAAAGACTACACCACCACCACGACGCTGGACAGCATATCGATCCCCAACTCGACCTATACCCAAACCCTTTTGGCGATGAATCTTTTTGCCGGAACCACGGACCTCGCTTCGAACCTTCGTGGAAGCACTTCCTTGGCGACGGTTGGATTGAATCGCAATAACAACTTGCCGAAGCGCATCAATTCCAGCATTCCCTTCAAAACTGGGAAATCCAGAGATTTCTTGCTCCCCTGCTTCGGAGCCATCAGCGGTATACAACTTAAGTTTCATTATCCCGTTATAAAATCAATTGACTTTTCTGATCGTTTTTTTGGCTAGCCTCACGGTGACCACGCATCCCTTGTGACCGGGCACGCTACCTTTGATCAGGATTAAGTTCTTTTCGGGGATTACTTTCATTACCTTGAGGTTCTGGGAGGTGCGTCGCTTCCCCCCCATTCGGCCAGGCATCTTTTTGTTTTTGAAAACACGGCCGGGCCATTGGCATAGCCCATAGGATCCTCCTCGCCGGTGAAACATTGACCCGTGAGAAGCTGGCCCTCCCTTAAAATTCCAACGCTTGACCACACCTTGAAAACCCCGACCTTTGGCATTGGAGACAACATCGACCTTCTCAACCTCACTGAATTCCTCAACTGTAAGCAATTTGCCCAGCTCATATTCGTCGGCATCGCCATTTACTCGAAACTCCTGTAGTTCCTGATGCGGGTCAGAGCCCGCCTTAGTTGCATGCCCGGCGGAGGAACGTGTGTACTTATTGGGAGGTTTGCCCTTTGGGTTGTAGCCAATTTGGACTGCCGAGTAACCGTCTTTTTCAGAGGTTTTTACCTGTAGCACAGGACAGGGACCAGCCTGAATGATTGTTACGGGAACGAGATTGTTTTCCTCGTCATACACTTGGCTCATGCCAAGCTTTGTGCCTAAAAGTGCGAAACTCATCTTTAAGCGGCAGGCGGACCAAAGCCCTTGCTTCACTTAACCTGCTTTAAAGTTTATTAGTTATTTAAATAGAAGGATGAAAAACGATGGGTTGAGGTGGGGCTATACATTTAGGGTAATTTCCACGCCGGCGGGAAGGTTGAGCTTCTTGAGCTCATCAACGGTCTGCACGGTGGGCTCCAAAATGTCGATCAGGCGTTTGTGTGTCCGCAGCTCGAATTGATCCATTGATTTCTTATCGACATGCGGGGATCGATTAACGGTGTAACGCTCGATGCGAGTCGGCATGGGGATTGGGCCGGCTACGCGTGCACCCGTACGCTTGGCAGTGTCGACAATGTCGGAAGCCGACTGATCGATCACTCGGTAATCAAAACCCTTGAGCTTGATTCGTATGCGTTGTCCGGCCATTTGGGTGTCGTTGTTGCTTTCGAAAAAGAAAAAGTAATTAAGTGCGAGCAGGCTCGCGAGAGGAAGATGCCACTATATTCTCAACCAAGCTCTGGGGCACTTGCTCGAAGTGAGAAGGCGTCATGGCGTAATCAGCGCGCCCAGAAGATAGGGAACGCATGTCGGTAGAATAACCGAACATTGTCTCGAGAGGCACATTGGCTTCCAAGACACAAAGGTTGCCGCGAGTTTCCATCCCTTGAATTTGGCCGCGACGACGGTTGAGATCACCCATGAGTTCACCCTGATATTCGTCGGGAGTGGTTACTTCGACCTTCATGATGGGCTCCAAAAGTATCGGCTTGGCCTTTTTCATGGCATCCTTGAAGGCAAAGATTCCTGCCATCTTGAAGGCCATTTCGGAAGAATCAACATCATGGAAAGTGCCGTCGAGGAGGGTAACTTTAAAGTCAATTACAGGATAACCGGCGACCACACCATTGAGGGCGGCTTCGGTGATACCGTTGAAAGTGGGTTTGATATACTCCTTGGGAATGGATCCCCCCACAATCTTGTTTTCCAGCTCAACGCCTTTTCCTTTTTCAGTTGGTTCCAACTTAATAATGGCGTGCCCGTATTGACCGCGACCGCCAGACTGCCTAATGAACTTTCCTTCGCCGTCGGCTGGACCAAGGATGGTTTCACGATAAGCAATTTGCGGTTTGCCAGCCGTGGCTTTGACCTTGAATTCACGGAACAGGCGATCTCGTATGATTTCGAGGTGCAATTCTCCCATTCCAGAAATGATTGTTTGGCCCGTTTCTTCGTTGGAAGCCAATGTGAAGGTTGGGTCTTCCTCCGCGAGACGCTGGAGTCCGATCGACATCTTTTCCTGATCCGCCTGCGTGGCAGGTTCTATGGACATGGATATAACAGGCTCGGGGAAAGTTGGTGGCTCAAGACGCAAATCGAGAGCACGGTCAGCAAGGGTGTCTCCAGTCACCACGTCCTTCACGCCAATGAGAGCACATATGTCACCCGAATAGGCAGTATCAATATCCTCACGATCATTGGATTTCATGATCATGAGCCGAGAAATGCGCTCACTCTTTCTAGTGCGTGGATTGTAAAGCGAGGCTCCCTTTTTAAGGGTTCCTTGATACAGGCGATAGAAAACAAGCTTCCCAACATAGGGATCCGTCATGAGCTTAAAGGCGAGCCCGGCGACTCTGGCATTGTCGTCGGGAGCAACCCGTGCCTCATTGCCATCGGAATCCTCGCCCTTCATTGGCGGGAGATCGAGGGGGGAGGGGAGATAATCCACCACGGCGTCCATTACCATTTGTACGCCCTTATTCTTTAGAGCACTGCCGGGGATGACCCCAATGAAATTCAAGGAAAGAGTTGCTTTGCGAATTCCTAGTTTCAATTCGTCCTCGGAAATTTCCTGTCCCTCCAGAAACTTCGCCGCAATGTCGTCATCAAAATCGGAAACGGCTTCGATGAGAGACTCGCGATACTCCGCCGCCTGTTCGGCGTAATCGTCGGGAATGTCTACAAAATCGAACTTAACTCCGCTTTCATCGCTTTCGTCATAGATGCAAGCCTTCATTTTGACGAGATCTATGAGACCCTTGAACTGGTCCTCGGCGCCAACAGCAAGATAAAGAGGATGGGCATTGGCCCCAAGCTTGTCCCTCATGGTACCAACGGCGTTGAGAAAGTCTGAGCCCATCCGGTCCATCTTGTTGATGAAGCCGATGCGGGGAACATTGTACTTGTCCATCTGCCGCCAAACTGTCTCGGATTGCGGCTGAACACCTTCCACTGAAGTGAAAACTCCCACGGCGCCATCCAGCACGCGGAGGGAACGTTCCACCTCGGCAGTGAAGTCTACATGACCTGGGGTATCGATGATGTTGATGCGGTGAACCACACCGGCATTCGGTCCATCCTTGGTAGTCCAACCACAGGAAATGGCAGCGGACGTAATGGTTATTCCACGCTCACGTTCTTGGTCCATCCAATCCGTAACGGCATTGCCGTCGTGAACTTCTCCAATCTTGTGAACCACTCCTGAATAAAAAAGTACGCGCTCGGTAACGGTCGTCTTGCCTGCATCTATGTGTGCAGCAATTCCAATATTGCGGGTCACCTCGAGAATGGCAGGACGGTCCGGTGAGTTTGCAACAGAACGCTCTTTCAGATCGATCATTGTAAAAGTTAGCTAAAGTAAAGTCTCTGGAACTGGAAGGCTTGCTACTCCAAGCTCACCAACGAAGATGAGCAAATGCACGGTTGGCCTGGGCCATGCGGTGGGTTTCTTCCTTCTTCTTAACCACACTACCCGTGTTGTTGTAAGCATCAATCAATTCCAAGGCAAGCGCCTCGCAAATAGGAACACCCTTGCGGGAATTGGCAGCACGAACAACCCAACGAAAAGCAACGCTTTGCTGACGCTCAAAATGCACTTCCACAGGCACTTGATAAGTCGCTCCACCCACCCGGCGGCTCTTGACCTCAATTTTAGGACGTACATTCTCAAGTGCTCCAAGCACAAGTTCCCCAGGATTGCCCTTTCCAAGCTTTTCCGCCATACGTTCTATTGCATTATACACGATTCCTTGGGCCTTTGATTTCTTTCCGTCGCGCATCACCATATTAATCAAACAGCTGACAAGCGGACTGTTATGACGAGGATCCGGTGAAGACTTTCTCTTGTCTGCTCTTCTGCGACGCGACATATCGATTACCTCTTCACAAAAGACACACGTTTATAACAAGAAAGTCTTAGGAAGATTTTCCTCTAGGCCGTTTCACTCCATACTTAGAACGGCTACGCCGACGCTTCTCGACACCAAGACAATCGAGCGTACCACGAACTACATGGTAGCGTACACCAGGCAAGTCCTTTACGCGCCCTCCCCGAATTAGAACAATACTGTGTTCCTGAAGGTTATGCCCCTCATCAGGAATGTAGGCAATCACTTCCATGCCCGAAGTGAGCCGCACTTTTGCAACCTTGCGAATAGCCGAATTCGGCTTTTTAGGTGTACGGGTAGTTACTTGTACGCACACGCCACGACGGAACGGACAAGCCTTGAGAGCCGGTGACTTGGTCTTCGTCTTCTGGAGACTGCGTCCCTTACGGACAAGTTGATTGATCGTGGGCATAACGCCAAAATTTGAGGAAAAAGGTTCGTTGATATATTTTTGTCGAAATTCTTCAAGCTTTTTCGTCCACTCTAGTTAGCTCACTCGGCAAGATAAAACCTAGCTTCAGGCGGATTCTTTCTTTCCTTCCGAAGCAGTGACCCCAAGTGTGTCTATCTTAAGACGTCGCCACTTTGGCAACCCTGTACCTGCAGGGATAAGATGCCCCATAATTACATTTTCCTTGAATCCCCGCAAATCGTCCACCTTGCCCAAGGTTGCCGCGTTGGTAAGAACGCGGGTTGTTTCCTGAAATGAAGCTGCTGAAATGAAGCTGTCGGTTTCAAGCGACGCCTTCGTAATACCAAGGAGAATGGGTTCTCCTTCGGCGGGCTTGCCTCCTTTGTCGACCATTTCCTCGTTTGCATCCATAAAGGCAAATCGATCAATTTGGTCGCCCCAGAAGAATTCCGTATCACCGGGATCGGTAATACGCACCTTGTAGAGCATCCGAGAGATAATTACCTCCAGATGCTTGTCGTTTATGGTCACGCCTTGGAGGCGATACACCTTCTGGATTTCCTCAATAAGGTATTCCTGAACGGCAGAGGGTCCAAGAATTTCGAGAATTTCATGAGGATCCTTTGCTCCTTCGGTAATTAACTGCCCCTTATAAGCGAAATCCCCGGGCTGAACAAGCACATGTTTCCCGTGAGGAATGAGATGCTCTTCGACTTGCCCAGTCTCCTCATTGGTCACCAAAAGTCGCTTTTTCGAACGGATAGTTCCAGCCTCGGAAACTATGCCATCGATTTTTGCCATTTGGCCGACATTGCCTTCTTTGGGCCGGCGAGCTTCGAATAGCTCAGCCACGCGCGGCAATCCGCCGGTGATATCCTGTGTCTTGGAGGCTTGACGAGGAGTCTTGGCGATAATCGAGCCTGCGTCGATGCGTGTCCCTTCGTCTACGGATACCTGCGCACCCATTGGAATCGAGTAGGTAGCCAACGTTTTGCCTTTGCCATCATGTACCTCCACTTGCGGATTGAGATCCTCTTTATGCTCAATAACTACCATGGCCCTTCCGCCTGAGGCATCCCGTTCAGCCTTGGTTGTGACCCCTTGAATCATATCCCTGAAGGCTACAACCCCCGGCTTTTCGGAAAGGATGGGAATGTTGTATGGGTCCCATTGTGAAAGCAGGTCGTTAGCCTTTACTTCATGGTCCTCCTTGAACTTCAGGAGGGCGCCAGCAGGCACAGGATAGTCGTCTAATATCCTGTCGTCTTCGTCCAGAACCTGTATGGAACCTGTTTTATTGAGTGTCACCTGCTGCCCGTTGGCAAGAGTCACAAGGCGAAGACCGCGGAAATGAAGCTTGCCAGGATTACGAGCTTGGATGACGGGATCCTCACGACCGGCACTGGCAATGCCTCCAATGTGGAACGTACGCATGGTGAGCTGTGTTCCAGGTTCCCCAATCGACTGAGCAGCAATGATTCCAACGGCGGCACCTTCCTCGACCAAGTCGTTGGTGGACGGATCAATCCCGTATTCTAAAGCCGAAAGCCCAGTTTTTATACGACTGGAAAAAGGCGACATGATGCGTACGCGAAGAATCCCCACAGCATCGATTTGATCGGCTATCTCTTCAGTTATGAGCTCGCCAGAACCAACGAGGATTTCGGATGGGTTGGCAGGATTCGGAATCTCATCGGAAGCATAGCGTCCTGTGATACGTTGTCTTAAAGGAACGATCTCGTTGTCGCCTTCCACGATGGCTTTTTTCCACACTCCGTCCCGGCGACCATCATCCCTGCAGGCAATGATACAGTCCATCGCCACATCGCAAAGTTTGCGGGTAAGGTATCCCGCGTCAGCGGTCTTAAGTGCCGTGTCCGCAAGCCCTTTTCGGGCTCCATGAGTCGACATGAAGTACTCGAGAACAGACAAGCCTTCCCTAAAGGAAGCAAGAATGGGTTGCTCTATGATTTCTCCAGACGGTTTGGCCATGAGCCCGCGCATTCCACAAAGTTGGCGAACCTGCTG
>CAZWTI010000217.1:0-6520 GCA_964637065.1 uncultured Puniceicoccaceae bacterium | reverse complement strand
AGGCTTACGAACATTCCAAGTGTCAGCACCTTGTCTGCCAGTGCGTCCATGAACTTCCCGAAATCCGATACCTGTCCCATCCGCCGGGCAAGCCAACCATCCAGCCAATCCGTGAGGGCAGCAAACAAAAAGACAACCAGTGCAATCATCCGCGACCAAGGCAAAGCCTGTTCCTGAGACGGGTAAAGCAAGCTGATCACCAGCAGCATCAGAGGTATGCGGGACAATGTTATTAGGTTTGGGAAGTTCATTTTGACCGAAAGGCTCCATCCTTGCGCGTTCTAATGGATATGCTGCAAGTCTTTTCCGCCTTGATGATCGACTTGGCGTGAGTTTTTCATAAGTTTCTTCCTTTTACTCCAATGGCTACAGCAATTTATCCAGGCACATTTGACCCTATTACTAAAGGCCACTTGGATGTTCTTGCTCGCGCCTGCAGATTATTTGAAAAGGTTATCGTAGCAATTTCTGCCGAGAATTCTGCCAAGGAGGTTACCTTCAGTCTCAAGGAACGTATGGGGTTAGTGAAACAAAACACAAATGAATTCCCTGGAGCATCCGTACAGTCTTTCACTGGCCTGCTTGTAGATTATGCACTCAAGGTTGGAGCCTCGGTAATCGTGCGTGGGCTGCGTGCGGTTTCCGATTTTGAGTACGAATTTCAAATGGCGCAGATGAATCGTCATCTTGATTCGAAACTCGAAACTATTTTTCTAATGCCCAATGAAAAATACTTTTACACTAGCTCCAACCTAATCAAGCAGGTGCATCTACATGGCGGTCGTGAAACCAACTTGGTGCCTCTTAATGTTCTCGAGGCGCTCCGCGAATTTCGAGAACAAAGCAACGAGCAATAAGCCTGATTCCCGAAATGAGTGAGAAAACATCCTCCGTTCGGGGTCGCGAACGCTCTACCTTTGGGGTGGTGTTTTTGACCATTTTCTTGGATATGGTCGGCTTTTCCGTGATTTTCCCACTCTTTCCACACATGCTCGATCATTATCTTGCTCAGGATGTGCGAGAAGGTGGAGGACTTCTTACAAATTTCGTCAACTCTATCCGAGACTGGGGCTACAGGAGCGGAAGTTCGAGTTTTCGCGTAGAGACTGTTATTTTTGGGGGATTTCTAGGTACCCTTTTCGCGGTCCTTCAGTTTCTGTTCGCTCCGATTTGGGGTCGTTGGTCAGATCGCGTGGGACGTCGCCGAGTTCTTTTGTTCAGTGTTGGTGGCACCTGCATCGGGTACTTCCTGTGGATTTTCGCGGGGAATTTTTGGGCTCTAGTCCTCTCGCGTTTTGTCGGTGGAATTGCTAGTGGGAATCTCTCGGTGGCAACTGCCGCAATTGCCGACATCACTCCTCGGAAAGAGCGCGCCAAGGGTATGGCGTTGGTCGGCATTGCGTTCGGGCTTGGTTTTATATTGGGGCCCGCCATTGGCGGTTTTTCAGTGGGGTTGAACCTTGGGGATGAACTGACCAGCGGTTTTTTTGCTCTTAATCCTTTCTCGGTCGCTGCTACTGGAAGTTTTGCCCTAGCCTTGCTAAACTTCCTTTGGTTGGTTTTGCGTTTTCGCGAAACATTGCCGGAAGAAAGGCGGGAGCCCCAGAATTCAAATAAACCAGGCATTTTCCAACTAGGAAGGGTGGAGAATTTTGCCGTTCGTCGATCATGTCTGGCTTACCTCTTTTATATGATTTCCTTCAGTGGAATGGAATTTACCCTTACCTTTTTAGCTGTAGAGCGCTTTGCCTATTCTCCTGCTGATAATGCACGCATGTTCCTCCTGATCGGACTCACGCTAATTGTTGCTCAAGGGGTCTTTGTGCGCCGTTTAGCTGGCCCGATTGGAGAGAGGAATTTGGCTTTTACCGGAATTTTCATTGGTATCGGAGCTTTCTTTTTTATCGCAGGGGCATCTGAGGAGGGGCTCTTTTTCTTGGGCCTTTTTCTGATGTCGGCTGGTGTCGCCTTTATCAGCCCCACGCTCACGGCTCTGACCTCCTTGCACTCAAGTGAGTCTCGACAGGGATTCCATTTAGGTGTTTTCCGCTCGTCAGGTTCATTAGCTCGGGCGATCGGTCCCTTGTTGGCCGGTTTTGTTTATTTCGAGTTTGGCTCTGCGACTGCTTATGCTGGTGGCGCCTGTCTGCTTTTCCTTCCCGCCATCATCCTGATTGGCGTGCCTCAACCTGTTCAGGACAAGTCGTGAGGGATCACTTGAATCCCCCGGATAGGTTTTCGCTCGCTTTTCCTTGGAGATTCTTTACCTAGGTAAAGTCAGTTCAGCGTTTTTAGCTCCCAAAACCTTCTTTTTCTCCGAGCCACAAAAGCTCCGCTAATTGACCAATATGAATACCGAAGCCATCGATCGCCTGATCGAGAACGTACCTAGTCTTGCATCATCGCGGGAAGATCTCGAGACTATGAAGGAGGGAGCCTATTGCATCCATCGCAGTTGGGGTTTCGGAAAGATCGCCGGATTCGATCCTTCTGGAGGGGATCACGGCATGTTGCTGATCGATTTTGATGAAGATGAGCGCAAGGGGCACGCCATGGACCCGGTATTCTGTCTCGGGAAATTGGAGATTCTGTCAGAGACGCACATCCTGACCCTTCATCGAGAAAATCCAGAGGAAATCGAACTGATGGCGAAAAAGGAGCCGGTTTCCATTGTGATGGGAATTCTCGCCGAGTGCGACAATGAGTGTGCTGCCACTCGTGAAATTGAACGTATTCTGCTATATCTCTTTGGAGCCGTTAAGGCAAAGAAATGGTGGACCAATACAAAAAAACTTCTGGTAAAGGATCCTCGTGTTGCTGTTCCCACCAAGAAAAGCGAACCGTATGTACTTCGTGATGAGCCAGTGAACCCTGAACAGGAAATTCTGCAGGACTTTGACGAGGAACGACGCTCAAATGAAAAAATTCTTTTGGCAGAGAAGTTATTCGATCTCTCATCTGAAAAAGAAGATTTACAGGATGACTTACCTAGAGTGCTCGAGGAACTTACCTCAACCATCACCGAGGCTCGTAACCTGAATCAAGCCCAAAGACTTTATGGCGTTTGGGTTAGAAATAATCTCGCGCGTAATGTTGAGGAGGAAGTAGAGAAACTCGATCCCACCTCCGCCTCTATTCTCGCAGAATGCGAGGATAACTTGCCAGAGTTAGCCGAACAGATGCCCACGAAGTTCCATCAGCGTTTTCTCGACTTGGTGACCCGCGTTTATCCTGAGAACTGGCAGAGAATTCTAATAGACAAGCTACTTCAGCATACATCGACCAAGTTTTCTGGAGAGGCAGCTCATTTCCTTATCGATCAAGGCGAGGAAAAATTACTTTCTCGAGCACTCGTTCGGTGGTTGGACGAGCAGACTATTAAGGGCCCTGTGCTTCTCTGGATGCTCAAATTTCGAAAACTTCCCAAATTCGAGAAGTTTCTTGAACCGCTTATGACTCCACGCATACTTAGCTCTGTCTTCTCAGCCATAGACTATGAAGCGCTTCAGAACGTCAGTACCCGGCGAATCCCACTGGCTGAAATTCTGGGAGATGATCGAGATCTTATCCCCGACATCCTCTCCAACGCCGATGCCGAGACTGCCAAGGACTTGGCGCAGGCGCTTCTCCTCAATCCTGGTTTTGATGATCTGAACAAGCGCTCGCTTCTTGCGCGGTTCATTAAGCTGTTTGACGGAATTCAAGAACTAGTTGACGGGAGTAGAGAAACTTCGACCGCAACAGTTGCCAATGAATCAACCGCCACCGAAGTTCTTATTGTTTCCAAGGAAAGTTTTGACCTCAGGGTTGCCGAATTGGACAAGCTAACGAATGATAGGATTCCCGAGAATTCCCAAGCGATTGAGGTTGCACGGGAGCACGGGGACCTCCGGGAAAACGCTGAATACCAAATGGCCAAGGATGAACAAAAGACGCTCCTTGCCCGTCAAGCCAAACTACAAACTGACTTAACGCGTGCCCAGACCTCGGACTTTTCAGATGTCCCCACTGATAGCGTTGGCATCGGTTCCGTTGTCAATCTTTCCGACCAATTGTCGGGAGAGGAGCAAACCTATTCCATTCTCGGGGCTTGGGACAGTGATCCCGAAAACAATATTTTATCATATCAGACGCCTCTAGGGCAAAGTCTGCTTGGTAAGAAACTTGGTGACGAAGTGAAGACCGATATCGATGGAGTTTCCCTTGCATGGCGCGTTGAGCACCTCAGTCGGTGGGTTGATCGCAATTGAGGTTTCCTTTGCTCTCAGGCAGTTTGCACCTGCCGAAAAGCATATTATGGATGCTTTCAGCCGAATCTCGCATATAAGTGTTTAAGCTGATGGTGTCGGAGACATTGCGTTTGTTGGCGGATTCGACGCGTCTGCGTATGCTCAGTCTTCTTGCGGAGGAGGAGTTGTCAGTTGCCGAGTTGCAGGAAATTCTCGGTATGGGCCAATCGCGCATTTCCACTCATCTATCTCTCCTGCGTCGTCGCGGTTTGCTCGTCGACCGTAAGGATGGAAAAAAAACTTTCTACGATTATCGATCCGAGAATAGAACGGAGAATGTCTTAGTCAAAGCAGCTATCGATGCTGCTCGAGATGACGCCGACTTCCGCAAGGATCGCGTTGCCCTTATCCGCATCGTTGAGAAGCGCCGAAGGGCCACCGAAAAATATTTCGATGAGGTTGCTGGACGTCTCGGCAAAAAATATTGTCCTGGTCGTTCATGGGAAGCCATTGGGCATTTCCTATTGCGGCTGGTTCCTAAAATTGTTGTTGCTGACTTGGGAGCTGGCGAAGGCATGGTTTCTCAGCTTCTCGCCCGCCGCGCCAAGAAGGTACACTGCATAGATAGTTCACGAAGCATGGTTCGGGTTGGCAAGGCACTGGCTCGGAAGAATGGCCTCACCAACCTCGGTTACAAGCAGGGCAACATCGAAAAAGTACCGCTTCCTGATGGTTCCGTTGATTTGGCTCTGATGAGCCAATCTCTTCATCACGCCCAGCGTCCCGAGAAGGCTCTTGTTGAAGCATTTCGCATTCTCCGCCCTGAAGGACAGATAGTGGTGCTGGATCTAAAGGAGCACACATTTGAGAAGGCTCGTGAGCTATACGCCGATCGTTGGCTTGGATTCTCGGAAAACGATCTTTATCGAATGCTTCGAGAAGCTGGTTTTCGCAAAGTTTCCGCCGAGGTTGTGGCTCGCGAACCCGAGGAACCACATTTCGAAACCCTCCTCGCCTCAGGAGAAAAAACTGTCTAGGGTAGTACACCCTCGGACCGAACCATTTCTGGTTCGTTTTTTTTCTCCGCATGGAGACCGAAGCATCCACGTAAATCCTCCAACGCCAAGTACAGAACAGGTACTAATATCAATGTTATGAAAGTGGCGAAGAGGACCCCAAAGCCGATGGATATGGCCATGGGCTTGAGGAATTGGGCCTGAAGACTCCGCTCGAAAAGGATGGGGAGCAACCCCACGAAAGTGGTAAGTGAAGTGAGCAAAATGGGGCGGAACCGGGCAGTTCCCGCCAAGCGAACTGCATCTTGCAGAGGCATTTCTTCGCGACGCCGATTGACGTAATGGACGAGGACGAGGCTATCGTTGATGACTACGCCTGTCAGCGCAACCAAACCGAAGGCTGAAAGTTGACTCATGGTGATGCCGAAGAGCAAGTGGCCAAGAACAGCGCCAATGAGGCCGAAAGGAATAACCGACATCACGAGGAATGGTTGCAGGTATGAGCGAAAGGGGATGGCGAGCAAACCGTAAATTACAAACAAGGCGATTCCGCCTGCTTGTTGCAAGCCGGAGTCGGTTTCCCTTTGTTCTTTTCGTTCACCTCCAAAGGTGAAGCGCAGGTTGGGGTACTTTGTCGTGAGCTTGGGGAGGAAGTCACGTTCCACTTTCTCCTCTATGGATGCGACGTCAGCGATTGCCTTGTCTGCGGAGGCTTCCACATTCACCACACGAGAACGGTTTAGACGTCGTATGCCCGGGGTGCCGGGAGTGTAAGTTGCCTTGGACACTTCCTCAAGCGGAGCCTCGATTCCATCAGGGGTCCGGATTCGTAGAGAGGTGAGGGAGGCGAGGCTCTTTCGATCCTCGAGAGGGTAACGTAACATTACCTTTACTTCATCACGGTTTCGTTGGATTCGTTGAATTTCTTCACCATAAAAGGCTTGGCGTACCTGTCGTCCGAGGTCAGCTTGCGTAAGCCCGAGTGCCCGTCCTTCAGGTGTGAGTTCATGTTTGAGCTCTCGTTTGCCCCCGGCGTGTGTATCTGAAATATCGAACAGGCCGGTGAATCGATGCAGTTCCTCTTTCACTTCTTCAGCTGCTGCAGTCATTTCCTTTAGGTCTAGACCTGTGATTTCCAGTTCTATTGCGATGGGCTTCCCGCCGGCCGCAACATCTTGGAAGCGGAGTTGCTTGATGCCTGGCAGGTGACCTAATCTTTCACGCCACAGAGCTGAAATCTCAGGGGCTGAGCGACTGCGATCCTCCGACTTGACT
>CAZWTI010000216.1:0-7326 GCA_964637065.1 uncultured Puniceicoccaceae bacterium | reverse complement strand
GTGGCAAACAAGATTGGGACTTATTTAAAAGCTGTTGCAGCCAAGGACTGCGGAATTCCCTTCTATGTAGCCCTGCCTTCCTCCACCTTTGACTGGGAGGTTCGAGACGGGCTTGAGGGGATTCCCATCGAGGAACGTTCCGAAAAGGAGGTTTGCCTAGTGGAAGGGATGGCCTCGGGTGAAGAAATCGCTGACTGCGTCCTCACCGATTACTCCCCCGTTGCCAACCCGGCTTTCGACGTAACACCTGCCCGTCTCGTTACTGGCCTCATCACCGAGAGGGGCGTATGCAGGGCAAACGAAGATGGCATCCTTGCCCAATTTCCGGAGAAACAAACGTCAGGAAATCTTGCATGAAAAGTCTTTGGAAAGACGACGAAGCTGCTCGCTTTGAATCTCGCAGTGGTGAACTAGGTCTGCGCGTATACACCTCCCGCCTTCTAGGCGCTGACGAATCTCTTGTTCTCGCAGGTGGGGGAAACACCTCTGTCAAGCTCACCAAAGCGAACGTCCTTGGAGTAGAGGAGGAACTGCTTTATGTTAAGGGAAGCGGTTGGGATCTCTCCGACATCGAAATCACTGGCTTTGCTGGTGTCAGGATGGAGCATTGCTTAAGACTTCTCGAACTAGACGAACTTTCAGATGCTTCCATGGTTAACGAGCTTAAACTGAACTGTACTTTATTTTCGGCTCCGACACCCTCCGTGGAAACCCTGCTTCATGCCTGTCTGCCTTTCAAATATGTCGATCACACTCATGCTGACTCGGTCGTTGCCATTACCAATGTTACCGACGGAGAGTCTCGAGTCCGTGAAGTCTATGCTGATCGTGTTTTATATGTTCCCTACGTTATGCCGGGTTACGATCTGGCAAAGTACTGCGCCGACCTCTGGCGCCGCGAGGGCCGTGAAGATCTTGAAGGCATCATATTGCTCAAGCACGGCATATTCTCCTTCGGTGCTGACGCTCGCGAATCGTATGAACGAATGATCTCCTTGGTCACCTTGGCCGAGGAATACCTCCAAGCCCAAGGCGTTTGGAATCTGCCCTTGTCTCGCGAAGAAATTACCGTCTCAGATCTTTCAGGAGAGCTTGCGTCTCTTCGCAAGGTGTTGTCGGAAGTCGCCGGCATGCCGATGCTCTTGCGCCGCAATCATTCCCATCGTGCGCTTGCTTTTGCTCGTGACTCGTCGCTGCCCGTTGCCCATCAACGTGGAACCGCTACCCCCGACCATGTCATCCGGGTGAAACGCGCGCCTCTGTTGGGACGTGACGTGAAGGCTTATGCCGAAAACTACCGCGATGCCTTCACCCGAAACTCCGCCGAATTGCCCGATGGGGAAAATCTCTCCATTCTCGACCCTGCTCCGCGTCTCTTCCTAGATTCTGAACTCGGTTTGCTTACCGCTGCCAGTCGGGCGAGCGACTGTATCCTTGCCGAGTCGATAGCCCTTCACACCTTTGACATTGTCGAGCGTACAGAGGCCCTTGGCGGCTATGATCCCGTAGGTGAACTTGATTTATTTCGCATGGAGTATTGGGAGCTTGAGCAGGCGAAGCTTAAGAAACAAGGCGCACCGCTTGTCTTCGCTGGTGAGATAGCTCTCGTTACAGGTTCTGCCTCTGGAATTGGTTGCGCCTGTGTGGAGGCCTTTCGTAGTCGTGGAGCTGCTGTAGTCGGCCTTGATCTTAAGTCATCAGAATCCGCCGCCGACTACCTTCCCCTAAATGTCGACATAACGGATTCTCCACTCGTAGAACAAGCAATCGCTCAAACCGTCGACACCTTTGGCGGTCTCGATATGCTGATTCTGAATGCCGGTGTATTCCCTCTGACCAAGCTCCTCGCCGAAATGGACGACGAAACCTGGCGTAAGACACTCTCACTGAATCTAGATGCCAATCAAAGTCTTCTTCGTCTCGCTTATCCCCTGCTTAAGGAAGCCCCCGGAGGCGGGAGGGTTCTAGTTGTCGGATCGAAGAACGTCCCCGCACCAGGTCGTGGAGCAGCTGCATATTCCGTTTCGAAGGCCGCTTTAACTCAGTTGGCTCGCGTGATTGCTCTGGAGTGGGCCAGCGATGGCATTAGGGTTAATGTCCTTCATCCAAACTCCGTCTTCGACACCAACCTTTGGTCTGCAGAAATTCTCGCCAAACGAGCCGAAGCTTACGGTCTCACAATCGATGAATACAAGCGCCGCAACCTCCTAAAAGCGGAAGTCAGTTCCCAAGACGTTGCCGAAGCCGCTGCTGAGATTTGCGGTCCCCGATTTGCCAAGACTACCGGTGCCCAAATTCCAGTCGATGGTGGCGAGGAACGTGTTGTCTAGGGAGAGCTCATTATTTCGATCTCCCGAGAATCGAATTTCAATTCCACTGGGGAACCGTAGGTGATGCCCCTGATAAAAGGGGCAAGGATTTCAAGAATCGAGGGGTCTTGGAAGAACTCGGGCTTAGTGGATGGGTGAGGCCAATAGACGAGCCCCTCAACAAAACTCTCTTTTGCTATCGAACGTATTCCGCATTTGTAAAAAGAAAAGTTTTCCGCCGGCATTTCGGGGCTCCACTCAATCATGGGTAACAGCTTCCAAGCTTTTATAACACGAAAGGTGAGTGGTGCAATTGAGACGTTGATGGTTCCGCGATAGTAGGGCTTTAGGTCCAGGCCTTCCTCGGCGAACTTCGGGACTTGAAGAGCAAGGGTGCCTTTCGGGAAACGGTCGTCGCCAGCCATGCCGGATGCCACGCGATGTCCTTCCTTTACTGCGCCCGTTACTATCCTCTTGCTCACGACATCCTTGATGGGCTAATTGTTTTTTCGACGGTAAGGATAAAGTCTTTGTAAACGTCACCTTGCTTTAGCTTGCGCCATTTCAACATGCGAATTTACCTTTCATTTTTTTTCTTGGCCAGTTTTGTCCTTGCAAAGCAAGGCTATCAAGCTGGAATTCTTGCCGGTACTGGCGAAATGGGTTTTTCCGGGGATGGTGGGCTCGCCCTGAAGGCCAAGTTGAACCAACCTTTCGGCGTCGTTCGTGGCCCGGATGGAGCAATCTACGTGTGTGACGTCGGAAATCATGTGGTGCGTCGAATCGACCAAGAAGGAAAGATGTCCACCATTGCAGGCACTGGACGCCCGGGTTATTCGGGTGACGGCGGTCTTGCGACAAAGGCTGGATTGCGTGAGCCTTACGAGGCAAGGTTTGACGATGCTGGCAATTTGTTCTTCGTGGAAATGAAAAACCATATCGTGCGAAGAGTGGATGGGAAGACTGGCGTAATCAGTACGGTTGCCGGAACCGGAACGCCCGGGTTTTCAGGAGACGGTGGACCTGCGACAAAAGCTGAGATGAGAAACCCGCACAGCATTCAGTTCGGTGCTAATGGAAGGCTCTACGTCTGCGATATCGGAAACCATCGCATCCGCGTAGTCGATTTGGCGGTAGGTCGCATAGCTACTTACTCTGGAACGGGCAAGAGAAAGACTTCGCCCGATGGCTCATCACTTGCGGAGGCTTCACTGAACGGCCCACGTGCCCTCGATCGGGATTTCAACGGTGATCTTTGGCTTGCCCTGCGTGAGGGGAATGCGGTGTTTCGTCTTGATATGGATGCGGGGATTCTTAGACACGTCGCCGGCACGGGAAAGAAAGGTTTTTCAGGGAATGGTGGGCCGGCGAGAAAGGCCACCCTGTCGGGTCCGAAGGGAATAGCGATTGGACCAAACGGAAACGTTTACTTGGCCGATACCGAAAGCCACACAGTGCGTTTCGTCGATCTCAAGACAGGACGCCTCGAGCTTGTCGCGGGAGATGGAAGAAAGGGTGATGGTCCAGCCACCGGCGACGCCCTGCATTGCCGTATGGATAGGCTGCACGGAATCTTTGTAGACAAGGATGGTTCCGTGATTGTCGGCGACACGAACAACCATGTTGTCCGCGTATTCCGTCCGGCGAAGTGAGAACTATCCTTCGCCTTCTCGTCCAAATTTTTTGATGGAGGTTTGACGGAACTCGGCGGCGGCATCCCTGATGGCGGAAAGGTTGTCCTCTGTTGTACTGCCTGCTGCTTCGCGGGAGGCAGCGAGGAAGGTGTCGCACTCGTTTTGATCCATGAATCGGACAGCCTCCAGCAGTCCGGCCTGATCTTCTTCGGGTATCAGGATGAACCCGTGCTTGTCGGCGTGGATGAGTTGGCCGGGTGATATCTTTACTCCGAAAGCCTCCACTTCGCAATTCCATCGCACTGGAAAAGAGTAGGCGTGACCTACGCAAAGTCGTCGAGCCAATGCCTTGAAGCCGGCGTTGGTCATCTCGTCTACGTCTCTTATGGCACCGTCCTGAATGCAACCGACGCACCCGAGCGAGCGGGATACGTTGGCGTTTACCTCACCCCAGTAGGTGCCTGTACATTTCGGATGATCGAGATCCTGCGTGACCACGATTTTCGGGCCTGTAACGCTTGCGAGGTATTCTCGATATTCGTCCCAGGCTTTTGGATTCTCTTTTGCATGCTTGGGGTTGCTGGGCTCGAAGACTCCCGTCACGGCGTAGCCCACCATCGGGCCCATCTGCGGCATGAAGTCGGTCACTTCCTCACGGTTGTAGAAAGCACCTGTTCTTTCATGGGCGGTTATTTGTTCCCAACCATTGTAGATCGTCGGGGTATTCCACCGCTTCAGACCGAGGAGTTCGGAATGCGAAAGCACTCGACTCACGGGCAAAAGCATTTGAAAAACCGATGGCTCGTACCGCCCTTGCCGATTCGTACGCGGAGCGGGTGCATGCAACGCGGGCAACTACCTACATAGGCGTTGCCTTCCTTGTTCCGGTAGATTCGTCCGTAGGTTCCGCACCGGACGAAGTGTATGCCTAGAAAAGGACGTCCGCGCATTGAAGCGCCTCCCTGAGAGGATCGGGGACGAGGATTCATTCCTCCAAAAGGTTGTTCAGATCACGCATCAAGGCGTCGACTTGCCGAACGTGAACATGGGCTTGCACGGACAACCCGTCGGTTCGAGCAATAATTTCGGATACCCAAGATTTTATCTTTTTCTCGATGAAATGAAGATTCTTGTTTGCCTCGGGTTCTGAGACAAGGGCCGTGAAGCTGGTTTGCAGATCGCTTTCGGCCGCATCGGTTTGTCCAAGCATCTCGTACAATGCGCTGAGCATCTTCCTGAGGGAGGTTACATCAACGTTGTTTTTCGCTCCCAGATTGTCGACGTGATGCTTCACGGGATGTTGCTTGATTCTTGGAGCCTTGGGCCCTGCACCCTTGAAAAGCTTAAAAGATTTTTCCCGCTTGTCTCCGCTGAAAAGGCGGCGCTTGTTGAACTCAAGAGAGGCCAACCACTTCAGTTCCACTCCAAGTTCCCTGACGCTTCGCTCGGCCTCGGTTTCCTCTTCCGTCTTGTCTGTGACGAAAGGGTCTTTCTCCTTCAAGGATTCGGCTAAGTCCGTCATTTCCTCGAGAATATCTAATGTCCTATGAAGAACCGACTGCTGCGTCTGCAGGAATGAAATCGCGGCTTGCAGGTGTTCCTCAAGTTTCTCCTTTGTCTTCAAGGGGATCTCGTCGTCCTTGAAGGGAAGCTTAGTCCGTGTGTAGTTGGATATGCGAAGGCGCATGGGCATGTCGTGAAAGATAAGTTTTTTGGCTTAACAAACCCTTGGAATCAAGCGGAAACCTCATTTCCTAGAGGCAAGTCGGCTCTACCGGATAGAGATGCTCGGTAAAAACCTCCGCCCAAAAGTCGTTCGCCGTCGTACAGCGCCAGCACTTGTCCGGGGGCGACTGCCCGCTGGGCTTCGTCAAAGATAATCTCTGCTGAATCCCCCTCCAGTTTTCGAAATTTGATTGGCGTTGACGGGTCCCTGAACCGGGGTTTGGCCAGCAATCGCGCTTCGTTTGCGCAAGGTCCGCTAACGTAACTAAGCTCGTCAACCACGAATCTCCTTCCCCACAAGCCCGGCGTATCGGGTCCCTCGAAGGCAACGATCAACCTGTTCTGCTCGATTCCTTTGCCCACGACCACGAAATTCTCGTTGTCGGCGTTGGAAGGCACTCCGATGCCTTTCCGCTGGCCCAGAGTGTACCTGTGCAAACCACGATGCGTACCGAGCACTCGTCCATTCACCGTTACGATTTCGCCCGGCGCATCCTTCACGAAACCTTCTAGAAATTCGGCAACCTTTACCTTGCCGAGGAAGCAAATGCCCTGACTATCCTTCTTCTCCGCCACGGGAAGGTCGAGTCGCTTGGCGATTGCACGTACGGTAACCTTGTCCAGTGCGCCCAGTGGAAACCTTGCCATTGCCAGTTGCTTCGGCAGAATGCGCGCTAGGAAATACGACTGGTCCTTGTTCTTGTCCTTGCCTTCCCATAGTTGAGGGATTCCGTCGGGACTCACGAACCGTCGACAGTAGTGTCCCGTTGCCAAGGCCTCGAAGTTTCTTTTTCGGGCGTGATCAAGCAAGGCCCCGAACTTCATTCTTCGGTTGCAGGCAATGTCCGGATTGGGGGTGATTCCTGCTCTATAGCCCTCAATCATGGGCTGAACCACATTCTCGTGATAAAAGTCGATGAAGTTCACAACCTCGAATGGGATTCCCAACACTTCCGCCACCGCTCGGGCATCGTCTAAATCTCGCTTTCCGGGGCAATCCTTAAGGATGTCGTCCTCATTCTTCCAAGTCTTTACGTAGGCTGCCTCCACCTCGTGCCCGGCATCCTTTAGCACCACCGCCGCCACGGCGCTGTCGACACCACCCGACAGGGCCACCAGAATTCTCTGACTACTTTCCTTAGGCATTTTCGGTAATCTATCTGTAGCATCGATGACCTGAAAGATTTTTCGGTTGGCGCTTTGTGAATTCGCACAATGTTGCATCCTTTGGGAAAAATGGATACGCCAAATTGTGGAATATCGCCTCGCGACCGTGTTTGTCTCTGTGGATTCACCAGAGAAGGCGAGGAAGCCGTCTTCGTGTTGGAGAGAGATCGATTTCCATCCTTGTTGCGGTCAAGCGGCAAGGCATACTTGGCTGCCGATTTCAATGGATGGCAGAAGGCTAGGGGAGTGAGCGAATGGCAGTTACACCTTAAGGAGGACGGACTACTTGAATTAAGGAAGCCTTGGGTGGATATGAAGAGTCATGCTCCTTTCAGCTTTAAGTTCATCAATGGGAACGGTCGTTGGCTTGACCCTCCCGACGAAGCCCCAAACATCGACATAGCCTTGCACGGCGCTCGCAACTTCATCTTTGCCCTTGAGTTTCTTGGCTTCGCTTTCTCCCAGAAAACGCACGACTTGGACGAGATTGC
>CAZWTI010000215.1:0-3685 GCA_964637065.1 uncultured Puniceicoccaceae bacterium | reverse complement strand
GCATATTGAAGTAATTTTAGCCTAGCTCCCAGAGGAGACATATCAAAGGTAATTCAAATAGGGATACCAGAAAACCCTCTCGAAAGATCAAAGCGTCCAGTCGGACGATTTAATGTAAAAGAATCTCGCTAGTCTCTACCCGTAAATGCCATCAAGACCTGAAGCAGGTACCAGAACAACAAGGCAACCGCTGCAAACAACGCGAGGGAAGCCGCCACATGTTGCTTCGGATGGTAGTGGTGCATGATGTTCGAGGTCGTGTAAAGAACCGAACCAGCGGCGAAAAGTACCATGACCGATGAAAAGATCAATCCCAACGTGAACCCAAAGATCATGCTGCAGACTATAAAACCCATAGCCACGAAGAAACCGATCGATAGAATGCCTCCCAGAAATGAAAAGTCCTTCTTCGTTATAAACACCGTAGCCGTCAATCCACCAACCAGGAGAAGGGTCATGAGCCCCGCCGTAGGGATTAGGCCTGGATCCGAGTAAAAGGTGGCCACAAAAAGCAACGGCAGGAAGATGATGGCTTCCGCCACAACGAAGAGGCCCAAACCAAGGTATTGCATCCCCTCGGAACTCTGCGAGTGAGCAAGTCTGTCTGCTATGTATCCCACTCCCATGAAAGCCGCCAAGACGATTAGCCATGAGAATCCACTCGTCATGGTCATGGCAAGTTTTTGAGCGAACGGAGCGTGCACGAGGTAGTATTCCAGACCCGTAAAGGCAAGCAAAGCCACCGCTAGGTGGGCGTAGGTCTTGCGAACGAAGGCCGCACGTTCGGCGGCGGGTGATTCAGCTGCGGATAGAGAGAACGTTTGTTCCTGCATTGAGATAACTCCTAGAATTAAAGATTCCTAGATTAAAACCACGAAGGTAAATATGCACGATGGCGGCTGAATGAGCAAACTAAAACGTCCGAAGATTAAGGTTGCGGAGGTGGAGGGAGGGTGATGCGACTGGAGCGCTTGTCATTCTCGGGTTTGGTGTCTCGTCCCCCGGGGATGCTGACTAGAGAGACGATGCTAACGCCATCGGGGTCGGCGGCGGAGGCGGCGTCTAGAAAAAGTTTCTCGCTACGAACCTGCCCCGGATCCAGGGAACCGATGAGAAAGTTCCGGTTCACTCCGTTGTACTCAACCTTCAGTGACACGCCCGCAAGCCATTCGGTCCCTTGGTATTGGACGTTTACAAGAAAGGGCGTGGTCCCACCTTTCAGTTCCTCCGGATCAAAGTAGTAACCGACCACCGCGACGTCTCGGATTCCGGGAACCTCTCGATTCTCGACACGTCCGACGTTGAGGATGCCATGCCCCGTCCAAAGATCCTCGCCGGGTTTCTCCGCCTCGTTGGCAAAACGGTAGAGCATATCAGTCACTTGGTCGGAGTTCATGCCGGGGTTACGAGAAATCTCTGCTGCGATGGCACCGGAGACGAAGGCGGTTGAGGAGGAGGTCCCCGAGAAAGAGACCACTTCATCATTAGACCATGCCGCGTGCACGCCGATGCCGGGGGCAGCAATGTCTACCCCTTCCCCATAGTTGGCGAAGGCGGACTGACGACCTTTTGCATCCACGGAGGTGACGCCGACGACACCTTCGTAACGAGCGGGGAAGCTGATCCCGCGTATACCATCGTTCCCCACGGCGGCAACGATGACCGCTCCTTTTTGCCGGGCATACTTTATCGCATTCTCGAGAACGTGGCTACCGGTATCAGAGCCAAGGCTAAGGTTGATCACCTTGGCCCCACGGTCGGCAGCCTCCACGATACCTCGCGAAACAGTGAAGGAATCACCATTGCCTTCTCCATCAAGGACCCGAATGGAGAGAATCTCAGCTCCAGGAGCCAGTCCCTCTTCACCTTCTGAAGTACCTGCAATAAGAGAAGCTATGGCGTTCCCGTGCCCCAAATAGACTCCATCGGAACCATGTGAACCACCAACGAGGTCGATCGATGTCAACTTGGTGTCGCGAAACGAAGGATGCTCGGCGTCTATACCCGAATCAAGAACAGCCACGGTCACTCCTCGGCCCCACTGATCACGTTTATCAGGGACGTCCATCCAATCGGCGGCTTCCCCGCCAAAGCCCTTTTCGCCATCAAGGTATTCGGGGCGAGGCAAAGGAGGGGCACGAACAGTTCGGCTCCATTCAAGCTCCACCTCATCCTTCCACTCCTTCAACATTTCTCGTGCTTTAAAAGGATCACGCAACCTAAGGCGGAGAGAAGCGAGCGCCTCAGATTCATCCACTACTTCAATCCCATTAAGCGGTGCCTCGGCAGCAAACGCAGCAGCCTGCTCTGGGGAAGAAAAACCGATGACGACATCTCGAAACGGCTTACCGCGGCGGGCCAAAACCGCGGCCAAGTCCTCAAGGGTGATTTCGGGGGCATCAGGTTGCACAACCTTTGGCGTGAGTCCCTTTGGAACTGAGACAGGTCTTGCGGAGGAAGATCTCGAGATAGGATCAGTATCAATGTTTTTGGCCGAGGAGAGAGGCAAGTCACTTTCCCGTTCTAACCAATACCAAAAGACGGCGAGAAGCATCACCGCAATTAAGGCAATAAACGAGAATCCCTTTTTCACCTTCATGAATTCCTTGACCGGGAGCACGAGACTCGCAAGGAGAAACCCCTGACATTGCATGAACTCCATTGACGAAATAGACTTTCTAATCGTCGGTCACGGACTGGCCGGCGCCTTGTTGGCGGATGCCTTGGAAGGACGAGGAGTCGAGCCGATCGTGACTGACTCCTCCTTACCCCATGCGGCGACTCCAGTAGCTGCGGGAATACTAAACCCATTGATTGGACCGCGATTGAACCCACCTTGGCGAATTGAGGATTGCTTGGAGGCAGCAAGGCAAACCTACCGCAAAATGGAAAAAAAGTGGAGTGTCTCATTTTTTCGTGAACTCCGGATGCTGAGAATCTTCAAAGACGATGAAATGGCACGAAGGTGGGAACAACAAAGGGAAAACGACAAGATCTCCTCCTTCATGGGGAGAACCCTTACAAAAGATGAAATGCAGAAGTTTGGAATTCACTCTCCGCTTGGTGCGGGAGAAGTGTTGAGTGGAGGGGTTTTGGATATTCAAGAACTGATTCAAGCTTCCAGAGAGCACTTGAAAAACGAGGGGCGTTTTCTGACCAATTCTTTTTGCCACGAGAATTTGCCTGCCAATACACATATCATTTTTTGCGAGGGTTTCCGAGTAGTGAAAAACCCTTGGTTCAGTAGACTTCCATTCGCCCCCGTCCGAGGTGAAATCCTCGAGTTGGATGACATGCGATCGGAACTCCTGAACGGAGGCGCTTGGTTCGTACCCCAAGACCACGGCAAGGCTCTAGCCGGTTCCACCTTCGACTGGGACAACCTTGAAGGCGGTCCGACGGAGGAAGGGGCGCAAACCATATTAAATGGCTTAGACTACCTTGCCGAACCAAAGCCCAATATAACAGGTCAAAGAAGCGGGGTCCGTCCAGCCACCCGTGACCGGATGCCAATCATTGGCACACATCCTAAGAACCCATTCCTTCACTTGTTCAATGGGTTCGGCTCTCGGGGAGGAACACTGATTCCTCTATGTGCAGACCTTTTGCTGGATCACTTGCTGGGAGGGGAATCACTTCCAATGGAACTGGATCTTCAACGGTTCTCCGAGGCAGAAACCCTGTC
>CAZWTI010000214.1:0-5654 GCA_964637065.1 uncultured Puniceicoccaceae bacterium | reverse complement strand
CCGCTCGTCTCGGCAGATGATTTTGTCCTTTGAGTCCACCCATTTGTTTCTGGTCGCGATTTGGTTGCCCTCTAGCTTGAGGAATTTCTCGTGGTGAATTTCCCCGGTGTTCTTACCAACATGCCAGAAACTGATGCCGTTGACTTCGCCGTGGGTGTACCATAGCGAGGCGTGATGAGGGTGATCCTTGGCTTCGCCTGGGCCCGCTTCTTCAATCGGGTAGCGACGGGTCATGGGTATGCCGCCCGGACCGATTACGGGATAGAGAATCGGCTTGGCTCTTTTCTCGTCGCCGTAGACGTATTTGGTGAAAAGCTTGCCGTTCACCTTTACGGCAACTGCGACGTCGCTCTTTTCGAGTGATATCGTCTCGGCTTGCAATGTGCCGGAGCAGACAATGGTCAAGAGTGTAGAAAGGATTTTCTTATGCATGACAAGTTTTAGGGATTTCGGGTTGTCTAACAAGATCTTGAGTTTCCTTCTGCTTGCTCTCCATCGTCAACCTTCGTTTCTCTATTTGGGTTAAGGAGTTGTTGGAGCGTTTCAAGTACATATGACCTCAAGTTCGTTGGAAGATTGGCTGAGCGGGCTTCAAAATCTTTCAGGCGTGATCGAGGCAAGTAGACTTTTACCTCGTCATAGAACTGTTTGCCATGTCGGCCTGGTCGACTTTCGCCTTCGTTGACTCGGAAGTATCGTCCCAGCTTGTCTCCTAATCGACGAACTGCGAACTCGTTTAGAGTAAGGTCGAATACGAGTTCGAATGCTATATAATCTATTTCCTTGCCTAGCCAAACGGTGAGGGACATTGCTTCGTCGGCGTAGGTGCGCCGGTCTGTTTCCCTGACGAGAAGGCTGTTTGGGAGGGGCTTCAGCATTGAAAAGGGAGGGACTACATAAGATACAGACCGCCCTTTTAGGAAGAATGCAAAGATTTTGAGGTGCTCTATTTTTCGACTATCCAAACATTGCGGAATTGTAGTGGATTGCCGTGACCCTGAAGCTTGATGGGTCCGGGTGTGCCCTCGGGATCACGACGGGAACCGCCTGTCTTGCCGGGAATTTCGTAGGAGTCGTGGATCAGAATACCGTTCAGGCGAGCGGTAAGTACTGCGTTTTTCACCTTTTTGCCATCTTTCGCTCGTGCATTGGTGAAGTCCACGTCGTAGCTTTGCCAAGAAAGGGGAGGGAAGCATCCGTTCACATCGGAATCTTTCTTGGAGTAGATGCCACCGCATTCGTTGTTGAGACCTTCCAGACCGAATGAATCCAAGATTTGCATCTCGTAATGATCAACTTGATAAAAACCACTGTTTCCACGACCTTGCCCACGGGCCGACGGACGATAGGGAAGCAGGAACTCGAGGTGCATGTGATAGTCGTTGAACTTACGTTTGGTCCGGATGTCGGAACCATCTGTATTGAGGAGTTTGGTCTTGTTGTCTACTCGTCCTCCCTGCCATTCGTCCTTGTTGGAACCGTTGAATAGAACGATTGCTCCCTTGGGTGGTTTCTTGCCCATGGTGGGGCTTTGGCGATTAGCCTTCCTTAAGGAAAAGCTTTTGTCCTTGTCTGTCCTGCCTTCGAGTTTTCCTTCGGTGATGACGCCTGAGTAATCCTTGTGTCCTGCGGGAGGGAACTTTCTGGTGGCGCTGAAGTCGGAGGGAGAGCCCCCAAGGTAACGCTTTTTGCCTTTGGCCGGGCGAAAAATGACGGAATTCCCTTCCAGCTTGCCGTCGAGGAGGATTTTGTTTTTGCCGTCCCAGCCGGCACCGGGCAGACCGCCCGGATAGATGACGGCTTGGAAGGCGCCTTTGTCCAGTGCGATGACTTGAGCCCCAAGCTTGTCTCCGGCGTACTCCCCCTGGTACTTGAAGTCAGCAGGTATTTTGGGGTCGGCGGAATCTGTGAAGGTGCCAGTGAATTTTCTAGGGGCCGCCGCTACCAGCATCGCTGAGGCGAGCAGGGCCGACGATGTCGCAAGAATTGGACGTACGGTCATGTTTTTACTTTCTTTTTTTCGGGTAGAAGGGTGAATGGTTAGAATGAATCATGGAAAGCTTTTAAATTCGCTTGGCAAAGGAAAAGAGTGCCTTGACTTCAATTTTCGTGGAGGCTTCGCGATCCCCATGCCTGCCGATAGCCTTTTGCCGGAGTTATTTCGTTTCAGCGTCCGGGGATCGCCTTGATGTCCTCCTCGGATGGCCAGAAGCGCTCGACTTCTTCAATGGAAGGAATCTCACGAGGCCGTACAATCCGAAATCCCACGAACAGGGCGTCTGTATGATACCAGACGCTTTGTGGAATCTGGGGATCACTTTGCTTCCAAGCCTTGTCCGAACCCATTCGCGCACTGCTGCGGTGCATCTTGTGACCATCGTCCCAGGAACCTCCCTTGACTAAACGTGGGTATAGGGTGTTTGGGGCGACGAGTGGAGCATCCAAGATTTTTCCCGGCGTTACCTTGGCGGGCGGGGCATATTGGTCGAGAACCCATTCCCAGACATTTCCATGCATATCGTGCAAACCCCATGGGTTCGCCGGCTTCATTCCGACTTTCTGGTACTTGAAGCGACTGTTGCCCAGATGCCACGAATGCTTGGAGAGCGAAGTCTTGTCGTCTCCAAAACTGTATGCGGATGAGGTGCCGGCCTTGCAGGCGTATTCCCACTCGGCTTCGGTCGGGAGTCGGTAGAACTTGCCTGTGCGGGCACTTAGCCACATGCAGTACATCTTGGCGGAAAGCTGCGTCATACAAATGGCGGGGAAGCCGCTTTTCCCCATTCCGAAGGTCATGTCGGTATAGGGAGCAGTTGGCTTGGTGACTGCATCCGTCATTGTGTCGGCCTTGGTTTCCTTCAATTTTCTGTACTTGCGGTTGTCTTTGTCTAGATTGAGCATCCAAAGCTCGTACTCATTCCAAGTCACTTCGTGCTTTCCCATCCAAAAATCGCTCACCTTCACCTTTTGCGCGAGATGTTCGTTTTCGGATCTTTCCGGATCGTCCTTGGCGCTACCCATGGTGAAGATGCCGCCCTTGACGGGAACCATGCCAAAGGAAATTTCCGAAGTGGTTATGTTCTCAGTGTAGGAATTGAAACCATCGTTGGTTGCTCCTGGTTTGAAACCAAGATCCTTGTATAGCGCCTTTGGGAAGATGCCGATTTCCGTCAACTGCGCTTTCTTGGGTTTCAAGACCGCATCCTCCGGCCAATTCGCGCCTTCTTCGATCCATCTCCGCAGCATGAAAAGCTCGGTAGGATCTAGAGGTTCGTTTTCCTCCGGGGGCATGCGGTCCTCGTCGTCGAGGGGAAGCGTACATAAAAACCAGAGATCGCTCGCAACGGGATCGCCGGGTACGATGACGTCTTCTTTAGCAAAAGCATGCTCGAAGGTGTCGAGGCGAAGTTTCCCGTCGGCTTTGCCTTCCCGATGGCACTTCAGGCAATCGATCTCCAGAATCGGCTGAATGTGTTCGGCGAAGTCGATTTTCATAGGTAGGCGTTTTCGGGGCCTAAGCTTTATACCTTCGGGCCAATTTGCGCCTTCCTTTATCCATTTTTTTAGAATTTCCTGCTCGGCCTTTGTCAGGGGATAGTCTCTTTCCTCATTTTCGATCGGAGGCATGATTTCATCATCCTCCTTGGGCAGGGTCGTCATCCAGTATAGTGCACTGACCTCTGGATCGCCGGGTGTTATCACGTCCTTGGACTTCAATGCATGTTCCTTGGCGTCTAGGCGAAGTTTGCCCTTGGCTTTGTCTTCACGGTGGCAACTGACGCAGTTGAATTCCAGTACGGGTTGCACGTCCCGGACGAAGTCGATTTCGGGTTCGTCTTTGCCCGCTAGCATTAACGCATTCGAACAGGTGGCCAATGCACATAGGAAATGGATGTGATTTCTTTTCATGAATTCCATTGAATAAACTTAGGCTTAACAGACAAATATCGCAGGAACGGCTCATTTATCCCAAAAAATTCCATTATGGGAAAGTAAAAAGCTCCGTTGATTCTTGGTCCTGCATGCGCCTAAAGTTACCTTATGAGCTTTATTGCCAAAGGTTTTTCGATCCTTTTGGTGATTATGGGGCCCCTCTCGGCTAAACTCGATCGCTATGAATTCGTCGAGAAGCACATGGGAACGGATTTTAAGATAGTCCTTTATTGCAAAGATGAGAAAAGTGCCCTTGAGGCCTCTGCCGCAGCTTTCGCAGAATTGGCGAGGCTTGATGCTATTCTGAGCGACTACAATGCCGATAGCGAACTCAGCCGCCTTTCAAAAACCTCCGGAACCGGAAAGATCGTTCCCGTTGGCAAGGATTTGTGGACAGTTCTCGAGGCCTCCCAAAAACTGGCTAAGCGAACTGACGGAGCTTTCGACGTAACTGTCGGGCCATTCGTTCGTCGATGGCGTGTGGCCCGTTTCACTCAAAAGCTGCCCGCTTCCGAAAAGCTGGCACTTGCAGGAAAAGCAGTAGGCTATCAAAAACTGGAGCTTTTTCCCAGGGAGCATGCCGTCAAAGCCATTCTACCCAACATGGCCTTGGATCTCGGAGGAATTGCCAAGGGATATGCCGTAGACAAGGCACTCGCAGTACTTCGTCGTTCCGGGATTTCTTCGGCACTGGTAGATGGTGGTGGCGATCTCGTCTTTGGTGATCCCCCTCCCGGACGCAATGGTTGGCGAATCGAGGTCGGGGGTCGAAAGCACCCGGATTTGCCGATGCTCAAGTTGGCGAACGAAGCTGCCGCCACTTCGGGAGACGTCGAGCAGTTCGTTGCGATCGACGGAAAGAGGTACTCTCACATCATCGATCCGGAAACCGGTATAGGTCTCACGACGCAATTGCAGGTAACTGTTATTGCTCCCACTGGCATGGAGGCTGACTCCCTTGCTTCCGCCCTAAGCGTGTTAGGTCCCGAGAAAGGTGCGGAATTTCTGAAGCAACGACCTCATGTTCAGGCTTATTTCCTGAATCGTACCGGAAAGAAGGAATCTCTAACTGTATTTGGCCCGAAATGAACGGTTTTTCACTTTCACGCACTCAGTTCACCACACGCAAGGAGACATCATCTAATGAATAAACTCAATTATGCCTTTGCCACCGTTATCCTCGTCCTCTCGGCGTTCTTATTCTCGGGACAGGCAGCGCGTCGCGACTTACAGATCATTTATCCGGAGCAAAACCGAGACTACCGAATTCGATGTGCCGATTTGCTCAACGCCGGCTACGACCTGAAATTTGTTTTCTACGGCGAAAAAGGCCAGACGGGCATGGTGTTCGTGCGTTAGCTCAACGCTTCGTCAACTGGTTCTCTACTGGCTTGACCGAAGCCTTGTGCTTGGTCACGGTCTCGGCGATTTCCTTGAGTGCATCCGGGTGCTCTGCGGCCCGTAGGCCGGAAGCGAAGGCGAGAACCGTTGCGAGGATAGAGAAAAGACGTGCCTGCTTCATCATTTCAGACCTTTTTCATTTTCCTCCGCGAACCAAGAAGGGACTTTGCCTTCAGTCAGTTCGCCTGTCAGGTTCACTTGTCCTAAATGAAAAAGCGAATCGGCTTGTATGCGGGAATAGCGGTCGTGTCGGGCCTCTTGCTTGTTTGGTTCTTACGGCCAAGTGACGAGGAGAGGATTCGCAGTCAATTCGACGAGCT
>CAZWTI010000213.1:0-11128 GCA_964637065.1 uncultured Puniceicoccaceae bacterium | reverse complement strand
CGAAGCGTTAATCAAGGGTTCCTCAGTAGAGGTTGTGGAAGGACGAGATCCCTGTGAAGAGGGTGGAAGGGATCCGGAAATCGCACCTACAGGTCTACTTGGAACAGCGGACATTCCTTTGATAGCTCGAGGTGGCACATTTTCCCTTAGAGGATCGCCCACCTCCACTATTTCCTGTAATCCCAAATTAGAGTGAAAACCAGAGAATCCCGGTCCAGATGGTGAAGCCGCAGGAACATTCACCTCCTGACTATAAGAATCCACACTGGCGAGGAAACTAATGGCCCAGAGAATGAACAGGCTTGTAGGGTTGATGCGAACGTTCAGGAAACCATGTTTCATGACGGTAATGGAAGAAACATATGCAATCATTCTTGGACTCGCTTGCCAATCACAATGTTTTTAACAAATTGAACAAAGACTTTACTCGACCTAAGCAACCTGCTTCGGGGTTCTAATATGTAAACATGGGAAGGTCAATCTAGGCCAATTCTGACTTTGCCCATCGAACTCAAAAAAACGACCAAGGCTACTTGTCTTGAGAAATGTCCAACCAACTTTCGTCGGAATAACGGAATAGGAAAAACCGCTCGTCGCTACCGCCAAGAAAATAATGCCACCCGATAGTTTGCAAATATATATGCGGATACAAATTCCCGCTCGACCACAACCAACCTAAATTTCTTTGCCAAAACCAAACGCCATCAGTTCCGTCTGTCGCGACATACAACCAGCCGAATTGCTCGTGGAAAATCCAATCGGTTCCAACAGTGAGAGCGAAACTTCCGAACCAAGGACTTTGCCACCATCCAGGAACATCTGAGATTTCTTCGGCGTTCGACCACGACGGGATATTTTCGGATTCGTTTGTGTCAAACCATTCCAATGCTCCATATCCGGTTCCTTCAGCGTTTGTGGCGTAAGCCCGAAAATAGTAGCGAGTGGCAGGCAAGACCTCTGCCAAGGTTGAATTGAATTCACCCGCTCCTGAACCAACCGAAACCGTGGTTGTGCCCTGAACTCCGAAAGAAAGGTCCGGGCCAAACCCGAGAACAAATCCGTGCTCACTCACGCCAAGTCCATGTCCCTCGTCCGTCACGTTGCCCTCAATAAAAGCTGCACTGGCAACAAGGGTATGCAAGCGAACCGTATTTACTGCAGGAGGAAAGGCATCCACAACCTCAACAGTCAATATTTCCTCGAGGGAGGCATTGAACTCGTCAGTAACGCGAACCAGTATTGTATAGGATGATTTCGTCTCGAAATCCAGTATTAAACTCGTCCGCAACGTACCATTTGCCTCAAGTACAAATGATCCGTTGTCTACTGATTCTGTCTCGGCAGCCAATGAATAGGAATATTCGCGAGTAGCGTTTGGATCATCCGGGTCGATCGTCGAAAGTGTTCCGACTAATGACCCGACTGGCAAGACCTCCTCCACTTCCAACACTTTTGGGGTAATTCCAGTGGGGGCTTCATTAAAGACCTCAATTTCGCGAAACATGGTCACCGCCTCATTACCAGCCACATCCCGAACCGAATAGCTCAAAGTGTAAATTCCGGGTATATTGATGTCTACGGTTCCGAGCAGAGTGGCGCTCAGGTTGCCATCCAAGGAGTCAGTGGCTATGCTTCCGGCGTCCAAGTAGGGTTGGAAAACCCGATGACGAAGGGTTGCGTTTCCATCAAGGACAATGATGGGGTTCGCCGTATCCCGCACGGTAATCGTTCGAGAAACCTGAACGGCTTCGTTGCCTGCGGCATCTGTCTTGGAATAAGTGAGGATATAAGTCCCAGGAATATTGGGCAAAACACTTCCATTAACATCCGCGGTTCCGTTCCCGTCGAGGACATCTATCCAAATTGCACCTGAATCCTGGTAAACTTGACCAGCCTCGTGAAAAACCGAAGCGTTGCCTTCCAAGGCGATGACGGGAGCCATCGTGTCACCTACAGTAATAGTGCGAGTGACCAATTCGGCTTCATTACCTGACGAGTCTGCATGACGATATGTAATGTAGTAGACCCCGAGCAGATATGGATTCGTTCCACCCTCCCAAGATGCAGTCCCGTTCCCGTCCACGTTGTCCGTCCAAGTCGCGTTATCGTCCACCCATGGGATTCCTGCCTCGTGCGTCTCGTTGACGTCACCGAGAATCATTATAACGGGTGGTGTAGTGTCCACGACAGTCACGGTTCGGTTCCTGTCCACAGCTATGTTGTCGGCAACATCGACCCGTGAATACACAAGCGTATATGTCCCGAGCTCGTTCGAATTCACCTCACCAGTCGCGACAACCGTACCGTTGCCATCAAGGAGATCGGTCCATGTCGCGTTAGCGTCGACATAAGGTGTTCCCGCCTCGTGTGTCATATTGGCTTCACCGAGAATAGCTATGACTGGCGAAATGGTATCTACCACAGTCACGGTGCGGTTCCTGTCTAAGGCAACATTGCCTGCGGCATCAGTCTGCGAATAAACAAGAGTATACGCGCCGGGGGCACTGGCATTAACCTCAACGGACGCGATTACGGTGCCGTTACCATCGACTGAATCGAACCAAGTGGCGTTCGCATCGACATAGCGAGTACCTGCCTCGTGAGTCACATTGGCGTCCCCCGATAAAGTGATGATTGGGGCGGTATCATCCACATCCAACACAGAGACAACGAACGCTTTCTCGTAGATGGCATTGTGGTTGTCAGTCACTCGAACGAGAATTTTCATGGTGGCGTTGATCTCATAGTCGAGGGCGGTATTGCTTGTAAGCAGCGTCCCATTCGACTCCAGGGTGAAGAAACCATTGTGCGTCGAACCATTCCCATCAACCAAAGTGAAGACTAAAGTGGCGTTAGCATCAGCATCGGTCGCATTAAATTCTCCTACAATGGTATCTTTTGGTGAATCTTCCCAAACAACCGAAGCATTCAAATCAATATCGCTCGGCAAAGCATTGAGGGACTTGATCAGAGTAATAAGAACCGAACCATTCCCGTCATGGTAACCAGTCGCAGTCAGGCCGTTCGGATCGGCATTAAAAGAACCCCCGCCTTGACCACCAGAATTGCCTCCAGAACCTCCATCACCACCCTTGCTACCACCACCTCCACCACCATTGCTAGAACTGGCGGCTCCGCCACCTCCGAATCCACCTTCTGGAAACCCGGAACCTTCGCCCCCACTTCCTCCATACAAAAAAGCCACCCCACCTGCACTCGAACTTGCGTTTTCATCTAGGCTTCCACCACCATTTGCATTCGAACTATTACTAAGAATGCTTGCATTACCATCTCCCCCGGGCTCTCCCAAACCCGCGCCCCCGCCCCCGCCCGCCACAAGCAAAGAGGTTTTGTCGTCAAGAACCACAAAAGAACCCCCTCCGCCTCCTGCCCCAGTAGCAACTGTTGTAGAATTACCCTCGTGCCCCACGAGAATACTTAATGTACTTGATACATTCAGGTCGAAGACGCCAACCGCACGAGCACCGAGACCCCCGGGAAAGGAACCCTGAACACTGCCTCCACGCGCTCCAAAGGCTTCAAATCGATAGAGTGCCTTGTAGGGCACAGTCCATTCCTGAATGCCTTGCGTGCGAACAACTACTTTCCCCTGAAGTCCACTGCCGGTATAGTGTGCATCCAACTGTGCTTGCGTTGGGCCAATTCGCCCGGCAGCCACGGCGTTATTGAATGTAAGGGAGGTATCATTCGCATCCACTACTGAAATTTCAAGTGCCTGATCGTCGGTCAGGTTGCCATCGGTCACCCTTACGATCACCTCATATACATTGTTTAAGTCGGCGTCATGGGGATTTTCGTAATCAGGATAAAGTTTAAAATCAACCGCCGTGGACGTCGCATTTACTTCCTTCCCGGATTCGAGAGTCACTTGGGTCACTGAACTTGTGTTCAATTCAAAGAGGTCGGCATCTACGCCGCCAACGATCGAGTAGCTCAAAGGGCTAGTCTCCAGGTCATAGACAAGAAGGTTCGCAACGGAATGGGAGGTGGAGTTTTCCTCTGCAGAAACCAAGGCAGTGGCATTGCCTTCATAAGAAAGAATTCCCGGGGAAGTGCCGCCTTGCGTGGGCACTCCGGGAAGTGCAGTCACGCTGGAGGAGGGCACAAAATAAAAACTATTTCGATTAATCAGGTCTCCCAACCCTAATTGCCCGTCCTGATTGAGCCCCGTTCCATAAAGCGCGTTCGTCTTAAGAATCAGCGTATGAGCTTGTCCCGCGAAGACATCCGTTACGTTCATGGTTATGATCTTTGTGGGGGAACCCCGATCGGAATAGTCATTCATCCCCAACTGACCACAATGATTCCGGCCCATTCCCCAAAGGGATCCGTCACTTTTCAAGAATAGACTGTGATGGTCACCTGTCGCAATTGCCGTCACGTCAGTCTCGAAAACTTTTACAGGAGAAGAGCGATGAATTCGAGTCCCGTCTCCGAGCTGGCCGAAATCGTTTCTACCCATCGACCAGAGGGAACCATCACGCTTCAGGAAAAAAGAATGGCCGTCGCCAGCCGCAACTGCGCTAACGTTGGCGTCCACCTGAACAGATGCGTTGCGATCGGCCATAGTCCCGTCACCCAACTGACCGTAAGTGTTCGAACCCATGGCCCATAAAGAACCGTCTCGCTTGACATACAAAGCATGATCATGTCCCGAAGCAAAACTAACCACAGAAGTGGCCAGCGAAACGGGTATTAGTCTTTGATTCGTATCCCCAAGGCCTAGTTCCCCGTTAAGGTTACCTCCCATCCCCAGCAGCGAACCATTCGACTCTAAGAAAAGGCTAAATCGACCACTCCCGCTCGCCGACGCCGCAGCCACTCCGGAAGGCCAGATTTGGACGGATTCGTTGCGATCAATCATCGTGCCGTCCCCCAGTTGACCATAGGCATTTGAACCCATACCCCAAAGAGAACCGTCAGATTTGGCGAATAAACTGTAGTCGCCGCCTACGGAAAAAGCCTTCGCCGATGACGAAAGAATCATAGATGACGTTCGATCGGCCGAACCAGTCAACCCCAACTCTCCATTGTCGTTCTGGCCCATTCCTCGGAGTGAACCATTAACATCTCGAATCAATGAGAAAAAAGAACCCTGACCTACGACTGCCTGCTGTCCCGGCAAACGATAAGGTCCAGCAGACACGACTTGTACGGGAGAACTTACGTTCACAACGTTCCCAAGACCTAACTGACCATCTGCATTCAATCCCATTGCCCAAAGAGAACCGTCGGTCTTAAGAAAATAACTGTGGCCGGCACCTGCAGCAACCGCCGCTACGTCGGCGGATACGACCGAAACGGAAGAGTTTCTGTCAGCTGTTGTTTGATCACCCAGTTGTCCCGACTCATTCGCCCCCGCAGCCCATAGCGAACCATTCGCATCCAAAAATAAGGTATGCCGGCCTCCGGCAGCCACGATCGTGACGTTGGCTTCCACTACCTTGACGGGCAAACTCCTGTTTGCATCGTCACCGAGACCCAACTGCCCATTCATATTCAGTCCCGTTGCCCATAGAGAACCATCCGTCTTGAGGAACAAACTATGGCCCTCTCCCGCCGCCAATCCAGCCAATCCAGATGATAGAATTTGCTGAGGACCATCCAGATTGGCGGTAAAGCCATTTCCCAATTGCCCGGAGTCGTTACGACCCATTCCCCAAAGGGAACCATCATGCTTGATCAAGAGACTGTGGTAAGCTCCTGCTGAAATGGTTGCCACACCAGAAGGAAAAACCAATGTCGGAGCAATTTTTTGTGTGCCGTCACCAGTGCCCAATTGTCCGTAGTCATTACGCCCCATAGCCCACAGCGATCCATCGCTCTTCAAAAATAAACTATGGTGTTGACCCGCAGTTACAGCCGTTACGTTTGCATCGACCACTTGAACGAAACTACTGTTTCGATCCGTATTCGTTCCATCCCCCAATTGACCATAGGTATTGTCTCCAGCAGCCCAAAGCGATCCATCGTCTTTCAAATAAAGGCTGTGAGCTCCTCCCTCTGCAACAGCCACAACCCCGCTGAGCAAAACTTGAGTGGATAGGTTAAGGTCAATTTGATTCCCGTCGGAAAGTTGGCCATTGTCGTTGTCTCCGATTGCCCACAAGGCTCCGTTTCCGTCGATGTAAAGCGTGTGATTCCCAACCCCCGCCCAAGCACCGGACACAACGCCTGCAAGGAAAAAGACTGATGAAACCAGCCATGTGATGGAGGCAATTGAAAATCCTTTGAACGAATCAGCACTCATTATCTCGGATTTACCGAACCTTAAACGGCGTAAATGAGCAAGAGCGTTGAAAGACGGTGAAATCAATCTGCGTTGAAAAGGCTACAGCTCCATTCGTCAACGGATTTCAGGTGTTAGGGCAACCAAATCCACTCGCGCCGGAACCCCGGTCTTCGGGAAACTCATTGAGTGCCTACCTAGACTTCCCTATCGTAACCTTACCGCCAAACTGGTCGAAACTAGCCCTGTCGTACATGAGGTTCCCCCCAGCCTTTACGTTCTGGAGAAAGTTGACCCGCCCCAGTTGCTGAGCAGCGGATACATCGGTACCGAAATTTGGATAGCGACTGTCGATGGGGCCTTTCAAGCTGTTCAAGTTTACAGCGGCATTGACGGGGAAATCGATATTCATTAGTCGAATAGTAGTCGCCTCCATAACAATCTTTGGCAAATCCTGATTAAAGCTTAAACCATCTAGGTACATTTCCTTGGCCGCCTTTAGGGTTGCAAGTTCGGAGGCGCTCAACTCGGAATTGATAAGGTTGATGTCACGCAGGCTGTGAATCGCCACCTCGCGAGCCCCTTGAAGGACAGCGCCATCCAGCACGAGATCACGACGAACCGAAAGGACCAAGTCGTTCGTAGCCGCATCCAATGTCAAGGCACTTGTCGACTCTAGTTCGTTTCCACTCATTACAACAATTCTTTTGCCCGCGCCCGCATCACCCGAAAACTGGATGACTCCCTCAAGTCGCAAACGATCCGCAGCCCCAAAAGCAAATGCATCGGCACTTGCCACATTCCACCCGTCAATAGAATAGGATCCCGCTGAGAGAGTCATTGTACGACCTCCAAGGAAAACGGCTTGCCCAGCCACCAAATCGTCATCTTCCAAGGTCTGATAGAGGACTGCGACATCCTGATAGAAACGATTGGCCAATGCCTCCTGTCCATTCACTAGCGACACTCCATCAAAGTCTCCGGCGAAAGTAACTGCAGTTAATAACTGGTTTGCATCTTCACCTTCGCGCAGGAGCTCATCGGTAAGTACTCCCCCACCCGCGTCCAACAATTCTTCAAGAATTTGCGAGTTGCCAGACTCCCTCAAGCTGTCGTTCAAGGATAAGAAACTCTCCTGACTTGTAGTCGTGGGCGAAGTTTGCGGAGCTTGCCCAGCGTTCATGGCAAGCAGATTTTGGTCAGACAGAATTCCAGTCAACCAAGCCTCCTCGTATTGCTTCAACAGGAGATTCGCCAGTGAGGCGTCTGCCTCCAATCCAAGCATTTTCGTTCGGGTCGCCTCTGCATAACTGAAGAAAGTGGATAAGTGAGCTTCCAAAATCCCTCTTTCCATCAAGCCAATTAGGCGTTTGGTGGCCTCGACTCCGACAGCCAGCAAGGCATCCTGAACTCTCGTATCAAATGAATAAAAAATCTCCACCTGTTTGTCGGTCAATCCAAAACGGGACAACTCTCTTGCTCGCGGACCGACCTTCCCCGTTTTGCGAGATTGCCTAGCGTCAGGATTGTTCTCCAGAACCTGAGAGGTATCGACGGCGGCGGAAGTTGACGAGGAATCCCCTACTTCATCCTTGTCGCCAGCACCTCCTTCATCACTCCCGCCGGAATCACCTCCGCCCGAATCGTCCCCATCGCCACCTTCCCCACTTCCGGCATTCTCAGTTGCCTCTGACATGGCATTGGCCACTACACCAAGTGAGAAGTTGGACGTCATGCGAACTGCAGCACCATTAACTACTGCGATATTGTTGGCTACAATGGGATTAATAGGGCGAGCAGAAGACACTCCGGTAGCTGCGACGTCCAAACCTCCCCCGGCCCCAACTGGAACAGAGGCACCTCCCTGAGGCGTGAAAGCCACAACCGATTCGGCAACGTCGAGCTTTACCCCGGTTCCTGGTTTCTGAGACAACTGGAACTGTGTACCGCGAACACCTGCAGTTCCGGTCGGAGAATGAATGTCCATGCTCGACTCCCTATCAAGCTTCTTAGTTCCCACCACAATTGAACCCCAATCCAAATCCAATTTCAGGTTCGACTTGCTAGGCTCGGCAACTAAATCGGACATCTTCCGCCCAGCTGCATCAAAGAGTTCTTGAGTGAACTCCCTAATCTTGACCTTGGTTTGGGATTCTAAAGTCATCACCGTACCATTTGAGAATAGCAGGATTACCTTTCCGCCGATGCCAGCCTGGGCCTGATTCCCCTCGGCCAAAGCCTGACCCACCTCCGTCTTCTCGGCATCCAAGATCTTTTCTTGGGAATCAAGAAAACGCGTTGGCCCCTGCTTCGAGGCAATAATAACTACACCACGCCCATCACCTTCTTTAGGGGCTTGTCCATGAAGGCTTTCAACCCAAAGAGCACACCCAAGAAAAAAGGCAAACTGAATGGAAAAGGTTTTCATGATGAAGATTCTTAATCCTGCCCCTTACCTTCCTCCACGTCAATCCATGCTCCATCTGGATAACGATAGAGGAACACCCTACCTCCCACATCACCCATAAAGTAATGCCAATCCCCAGATGAATTCTCAAAGAGATAAGGAAAAACTCCCTCGCCGGTCCAAAACCATCCTAGATTCTCCTGCCAAAGCCAAACGTCGCTTGTGCCGTCACCTGCAGAAAAGAGCCATCCCAATGACTCGTGAAGCAACCATCCGCTTTCGTAATAGTAGAAACTTCCAAGCCAAGGGCTTATCGACCAGTCAGAAGTTTCTGTAGAGGCTACTGCATTAGCCCATGAAGGACCGGGACTCGCCCCACTCGTAAACGTAAACCGTTCTTGGGCGCCATAACTGGAACCTTCCGCGTTCTCGGCGTAAGCTCTGTAGTAATACTCCTTGTCCACCTCCAATCCTGAAGCGACCGAGGAAAATGATTCGCCTTGCAGGGTCGCGGTGAATTTCTTGACGCCGGGCTGATTCAACTCCGGGTCGGGTTCAGGCCCCACAACGAAACCGACCTCTAGAACACCACCTGAATGCCCGACATCAACAACAGTTCCACTAATTTCGGGCGTTCCACTGGGTACAGCGTAAGCTTTAGTATCAACTATCGGGACAAAGGCATCTGTAACCGTAATCGTAAACGATTGTTCAACCAGGTCACCGAATTGATCCGCCACGCGAACATTGATGGAATAAGAAGACTCACTTTCGAAATCCAAGGTTTCCCCTGTTTTAAGCGTCCCATTGCCATCGACTTGATAGTTTGCATTGCCCGATGATCCAACTCCGTCGACTAGTGAAAAAGTGAAAATCTTCGTAACATTGCTGTCGGGATCATCCGGGACCGATAAATAGCCAACCGTCGTTCCCGTCGGAAACGACTCTTCCACCGCAAGGCCGGACAAAGAAATCCCGGAAGGAGCACGATTAAAAACTGTCACCGATCTCGATACTAATTGGGCCGTGTTTCCCGAATTATCCGTTCGACCGTATGACAAGGCATAAGTTCCAGGCACCATCATATCCACACCTCCGTCAGCCTGCAAAGAACCATTGCCATCCAGAGCATCCGTCCAAGATGCACCTAAATCGGCAAAATTCGTTCCAGCCTCGACCGTTACGTTCGCTTCGCCATTTAGTGTGATCACGGGAGGAGTCGTGTCCGACACGACCACAGACCGCTGAACCTGAATCGCCACATTGTCCGCGGCATCGTTTCTGAAATAGGACAAGGAGTAAGTCCCCGGTAGGTTGACGTTCACTGTTCCATTCGCCTCCGCGCTACCATTACCGTCAAGGGTGTCGGTCCAAACGGCGCCGGCATCAGTATACGAAGTTCCCGCTTCATGCGTCACAGTCGAAGATCCGTTCAAGTTTATTACGGGAGCCGTACTGTCAACGACGGTCACCGTTCGGGTCAGTTGCGTAGCTGAATTCCCCGCGGCATCACTTTTCGAATAGGTCAAGGTATATAGCCCCGGAACATTGACATCCACCACTCCGGAAACATCAGCACTCCCGTTTCCGTCTACGACATCCATCCAAGTAGCTCCGACATCCGCGTATGCAGTGGCAGCTTCGTGAGTCACTGTAGCATTGCCTAACAAGGTGAGTACCGGAACCGTATCGTCCATATCGTTCACGGTAATCACGAAGACTTCTTCGTAAGTCGCATTGGACTCGTCCGCAACAGAAAGGCGAATTGAATAAGTGTTCTTGGTCTCGTAGTCGAAAGAAACCGCTGTCTTCAGGGTGCCGTTAGCCTCGACGCTAAAGGACGCATTATCGGTCGAGCCATTGCCGTCAACCAGTATGTGAGTATAGACTCCCGTACCGTTGGAGTCATCGGGATCGGTCGCCAAAAGGTTTCCGACAAGAGTTCCGGCCACCCTATTCTCGGCAACTGACGCACTGGTCAGGGAAAGGTCAGCAGGAGGCAAGTTCGTTGCCTCGACGAGGGTGATCACAACCAAACCGTGACCCGTTCGATAGCCTCCTAAGTTGTACTGATGAGTTCCACCATTATAGGAACCTCCGCCGCCGCCGACACCACTCGTTCCTCCGGCTCCGCCGGAATAACCTCCTCCACCTCCGCCATCGTGCAAAGAGCTATTTAAGTCGCCATCCTGATATTTACCACCACCGCCTCCTCCAAAACCACCTTCTCCTCCGTATGTGCCTGCAGTTTTATCTCCCCCCATTGCGCCATTGGCATAACTCATGCCTTCTGACGCCTGGCTTCCCTATGTGCCGTTTGACAGAAAACCAGCCCCCCCACCTGCATCTCCAGCGCCACCGCCATTTCCTGATGTACCGCCTAAAGCAGAGGAATCCAAGCCCGATGTCCCTATGGAAGCGTGGACACTCTCACCAAGGGCATTCATGTTGCCACCATGACCTCCACCCCC
>CAZWTI010000212.1:0-2965 GCA_964637065.1 uncultured Puniceicoccaceae bacterium | reverse complement strand
CCGATGGCAAGTTCATCCACGAGATCATCCGACAGCGCGACGAGAGCGCCCTTGACCGCGCCGGCCGTCCTATCGCCCGCACCACCCGGCGCCTGGGGTTGATAAACAGGGCAGACTACCTGTTCCCGCTGGGCAAGGTCGTTGTCCAGCCGCGCTTCAAGCACGAGCTGTTTGTGGACGACACCCCGTATAACTTTGCCCGCTTGACCGGTGACCCGACCGCCGAGCGCCAGGACTGGAGTGGTATCTTCTCGCTGCTGGCCAAGCGGCCCTTTTTGAATAATGTAATGCTGCAGTTGGGCGTCGAGCGGTTGGTGTTCCGGGATTTCACCCAGGACGAGGTTTCCGCCGACCTCAGTCCTTCCGGTCTGCTCGACGGCGCGACGACGGGGGATTACGACGAGACATCGTTGGCCCTGCAGCTCTCGGTCAGCACGCCCTATTTGGGCTATTCGCTTAAGACCCTGGTGGGTTTGCGGGTGACCCGGCGTCATCTAGAGCGCTTTGAGCAGCCGAACGCCCTGGAGACCGGCGCGGTTTCCTTCGTGACGGTCTATGGCAGCATCCGCTAGGCCCGCTGTCGCCCCTTTTTCCAAGTAGTCTGACTCTACTGCGAGAGTGTCTATTATTATGAAAGTATTGTCGCTAGCTATTTGCGTATGGATCTTCCTCGCTAGTTGCGCCAGGAATGCCGAAGAATTGGAAGATCCAGTGTTGGCCGAAGTGGGAGCGATCCGCATAACGGCCTCCCAACTGATCGAATTCGAGCAGCGCCTGCCCGCCGAGTTGAAGACGAATAAGACGGGCGTGGACGGGTATCGCGACTATGTACGGACGATCATCGACAAGGAAATTTTCCTCCAGGAGGCGACTAAAAGAGGTCTCGACAAAACCCCGGAGGTAGAGGGAAAGATCGCGCGTGAGAGGGCCGAACGTCTCATGCGGATGTTGTTTAAGAGGGAATTTATCGACAAGGTCGCGGTCAGCGAGGAGGAGCTGAAGGCGGCTTATGAGTCGGCAGAGAAGGACCGGGAAGTCAAGATGCGGCTCATCATCGTCGAGACGGAGGCGGAGGCTGAAGAAATCCTGCGCCGTCTCTCCAACGGGGTAGATTTCGCCGTGCTCGCGCTCGAACGTTCGCTTCACGAGGCCACGGCGCAGAAGGGTGGCGAACTGGACGGCTACCTGACGATTAACCGCGTACCGATCTACCTGCAGAAGCATATCGCGGCGCTGGAAGCTGGCCGATACTCCGAGCCGATCCGCTTGCCCAACAAACAATACGGTATCTACCAGGTGATGCACGCCCGCCCGGTCAGTTACGCTACCGCGCGTAACGGACTGGAAGCCGAATTGAAGGAGCGCAAGACGACCGATCTGGTCGACGCCTTTTTGGCGAAATTGCGCGCCGATATCGACTTCCGTTCTGATGCCGACGTACTGCGGCAGCTGCAGCAATGGGTCGCGGATGGGCGCCGTAGGTTTAACGACGCCGAGCGGGCAGAGGTGCTCTTCGTCCACACGGGCGGTGATATTACCGTGGGGGATTTCTGGGATTACGCCGACGAGCTCCAGATGGGTTTTTCCGGCGATATAGACGAGTCGGTGCGGTGGTTCGCCGAGGATGTCCTGTTGATCCGCGAGCTCTTCTTGCTCGCTGCCTACCGAGCAGGCCTAGACCGGGACGAGCGGCTGGTGCGTTGGCAGCAGCGTCGCCGCGACGCGCTGATGTTGGTGGCATTGCGGCAGACGGCGGTCAGAGATCAGGTCGAGGTTGCCCCCGAGGCGGCGCGGAAACTCTATGATGAACGGCCCGAGTTGTTTACCCCGCCAGAGGAAGTCACTTTGCAGGAGATCATGCTACAGACCCCGGAGGAGGCCGAGCTTCTGAGAGAGCGCATCGCGGCGGGCGAGGATATGGGGGTGTTGGCTGATGAGTACACGCTACGCGTCGCGGGCAAGGGCGCCAAGGGAAGGTTCCATATTCATGCGCACGAGCAGCCCTTCTACCGCGAATTGATGGATGCGGTGCGTGCCGGCGCGGTCGGCCGTTTGCAGGGACCGCTCGCGGTCACAGCGCGGGCCGCCCAGGTAGTTGGTCCGGAGGGCATGCCCCGCGGGGGCAAATACCACTCGATATTTAAGGTGCTGGCCTCGAATTTCGACCGCAAGCCAGAGTCCTGGGACAAGGCCGAAAAGCGGGCGCGGGCTTTGCTCAAGCGCGCGGAGGAGAGTCGGCTGGCCGACCAGTTCCTGATCGGATTGCGGCGGGCTTACCAGGATAGGATCGTTCTATACGAGGACCCTATCGCTGCGCTAGTGCCTCAATAGGCGGCCTCTCGATATCCCTTCTGTGTCTATGCCCCACCGTGTACACTCCGGGGTGTGCGGCGGGGGTTAAAAACGGCTGTATAGTCTGTCTTCCGGCCACAGCACGGGTGCCGCCGGCAAAGACCGCGTCTCGCGCGGCATCACCTGCTCCGTATTCAGGAGGATGTTATGAAGATCACCGATGTCGAAGTCATTCACTTCCGTACGGTAAACCGCAGCCGCCGTGCCGCTACTCGCTGGGGCTACGGCGAGTGGCTCGGTGCCGAAGAAAGCGACGGCACCGGCGCGGTAACCCGCATCTCCACCGACGAGGGCATCTGCGGGCACATGCTCGGTGGCGACAGGGCGACTATGGAAGGGCCGATAAAGCACATGCTGGTCGGTGACAATCCGCTCCACCGCGAGAAGCTATGGCACTGGATGGATCAGATGTCGACCTTCAGCCTCGGGAACGGGTTGACCGAACACCAGCTCGGGGTGGTCGACTGCGCGCTGTGGGATTTGGCCGGGCAAAAAGCCGGCTTGCCGGTCTACCAGTTGCTCGGTGGGACGCGCGAAACCGTCGAGGCCTATGCCAGCACCTTTCCCAATCTCGGCGGCCCTGAGGTCTATGTCGATCTGGCTAAAGACTGCG
>CAZWTI010000211.1:0-4245 GCA_964637065.1 uncultured Puniceicoccaceae bacterium | reverse complement strand
TTGATGCCGATGATGCTTCTCCTCAGAAAGCTTCGGATTCTGAAGGGGAACATGTGCCAAGGGAAGAATCGACTGAGGAACCCGAGGCAAAGGAGGCAGAAGTCGAAGAAGCTGCCGAGGAAGTTGCCGAACCCGAAGAGGAATCTGCGTCCGAGGAGTCCGGTGAAACCGAGAAGTCCGACGAGGTTGCCGATCCGGAAGAATCGACCGAGGAATCCGAGGCCAAGGAGGTAGAAGCTACCGAGGGAACTCCTAAAGACTCGGCTAAGCATAAGGAAGAAGAGTCGAAGGATTGAGTTGAGGCTTCGACCGCACAAAGATTTCGAAACATGTTTTTAACCGATGATTCGCGTAATGCCCGACACTTTGCGATTCGACGTGCTTTCTCTTTTTCCCCAGAGCTTGGATGGCTTCGTCGCGGAAAGTATTATCGGTCGGGCATGCGAAAATAACTACATCGAAGTACGCTCCCTTGATCTTCGAAGTTGGGCTGAAGGTAAGCATAGCGTAACGGACGATCGCCCCTTTGGCGGGGGACCGGGAATGGTCTTGAAGCCCGAACCAATTTTCAAGGCAGTCGAGGAGTTGAAAACCCCTGAGACAAAAGCCATTTACATGGCGCCTGATGGTGAACCACTTTCCCGCGAATTGTGCCGCGAATTATCGATGGAATCTCACCTGATCCTGTTAAGCGGGCACTATGAAGGTGTGGATCAACGCGTAAGGGATCACTTGATCGATCGTGAGATCAGTATCGGCGACTATGTCTTGACTAATGGGGTTTTGGCCGCCGCTGTCGTGATCGACGCCGTTTCGCGTTTCGTTCCTGAAGTGTTGGGTGAGAAGAATTCTTTGGCCCAGGATAGTTTTGCACAGGGGCTTTTGAGTTTTCCGCAATACACCCGGCCAGCTGAATTTCGTAGTTGGGAGGTCCCGGAAGTCTTGCGATCCGGTGATCATGGAGCCATTGCCCTGTGGCGCGAGAAAAAGATGCAGGAAAAGACGAAGACTTTTAGGCCCGATATTGTAAACCAAATGGAGTAATTCTCATGAGCGAAGCTATCATCCAAGAAATTACAAAGGAACAACTCAGGGAAGACCGCGACAACTTCAAGGTTGGAGACGGGGTAAAAGTGCATGTGCGTGTCCGTGAAGGTGACAAGGAACGCATTCAAGTCTTTGCGGGGATCGTTCTTGCACGTAAGGGAGGAGGGATTCATGAGACTTTTACGGTGCGACGGATTGCTTCCGGTGTAGGCGTTGAACGAGTTTTTCCTGTTCACTCCCCTCTTATTGACAAGGTCGAGGTGGATCGTGAGAGCATTACGATGCGTGCTCGCATGTACTATTTGAGAGACCGCGTCGGCAAGGAGGCTGTCAAGGTGAAGGAGAAGCGGATTTACGAGCGTGGTCGTAACTAGTCCGGGAAGTCTGAGAGGCTACGGGCTTGGGATAGTTGTCGAGCTACATGCTTTCCGAAAAGCCTTGAGGGGTCTTCTGGACCCACTAGGCTTACTTCCGCGATGAATCGGAGGTATGTCCGAGTTTTTGCGAGTATAGTCTTTACTGTCTGCACAGTTTGGTGGGTGGTCTTTGGCTGGTGGTTACCTATTCGGGTTGAGGAATCCATCCATCGATTTTTCGACGGCTCAGAAGTCGAAATTGATGATCTAGACCTTACTTGGGGTTCAGGAACTATTGAAGGGATTCGCTTGTCGGGAAAGTCATACGAGGCGTTTTCTCCCGATGTTCTTTTTACTTATTCGCCCCTAGAATGGTGTTTTGAATTCTCCGATTCAATTGATGTCCTGCAAATTTCAAACATGAGATTGAGATCGACGGGAAACAATTTTTCCGGGGAGGCATTGTGGCAATCCCTTGAAAAGCTTCGTATGAATGAAGAGTTTTCCGTTTTGGAATCGCTCTCGATCAAGGGAGAGTTTTTCTTTGCGGGAATCGTTTGCCCTTTTGAGCTTCAAGGGGTGCACACTGATTTTCGGGAAATTGCCCGGTTTACCTTTACTTCCGAGGTTAACGCTACTTTACCTCTGCTTGGATTAGATGCCGAAGTGCAGAAGACATTCTCGGGGGATCTTGAATGGGCGCTGTCTGGTCGTGGTTCTCTTTCCGAGTTGGAGCTCACCTTGACTCTTGCAAGCGGAGCACAGGCAATGATTGCAGTTCTACCCGATGAACAAAGATTTGCCTTTCTCATGGGCGAAAAGGAGTCACCGGAATTGTCGATCAAAGGTAGTCGTTTAGCGGGGAAAGATTTTTTTTCAGGTGATTGGAACTCAACTCTTGTTACAGCAGACCTTGTTACCCGTTGGCCGATCCTTGCACTATTTAATCTCGAAGCTTCAGGCGGAGGCGTCTTTACTTGGAATCCCGACAAGGAAATCTTCGAGACCGGTCTTGCCGTCGCCGCTGAGGTTTCTTCTTTTCTTTTTCGCGAAGCTGGGATTGTGAAGGGCGAGGCCACCGCCCATCTGCTTTTAGATCAAAACGGAACCTTGGTTGTTGGCGAGATGGCGTCTGAGGTTTCAGATCAACTAGGAGAACGTTTCCAACTTCAATCGGTTCGCCCATGGCGAGTGGGGCGAGAAAAGGCTTATATTCGCTTGGTGGTTGATGATTTTCGTTTGGCAAGATTTTCCGAGCGTTTGCCCGCCAAGTTATCGTTTTCGGGCCAAGCTGACTTGGAGTTTGACGAGAGTGACCTCTTGGCTCGCTTCAAGCAAGTGGCATTGCGAAAGGATGGAGAAAATTGGGCGATACTATCGGGTTTGGCTGATGCTAGTTTGGGAGGTGCAGGAGACACTTCCATCTCTTTTGCCATTGAGTTCGAACCAGGACAGGCTTTGCTCAGAGATGTTTTTCCTGAGCAAAGTTTTGGTGATATATTCGGAAGGCCTGAAGCTCGTGGAAGCATAAAGTTGGCCGGGGCTTGGCAGGAAGGAGCTCTTGAGATTGCCACATTGAAGGGGAGCCTATCGACGACCATGGGAGAAAGGAGGCTGGGGTTTAGGGCTCTCAATAAGACTAGATTAATTTTCCCTAACGACAGGGTGATTCTGGCTCCGATGAAAGATGAAGACTCCGATGTGTTCGAGTTGTCGGCTGTAAACTTGCCGCTTGACGGTTTGCTCAATTGGGAAGGTGGTCGTTTTCAGGGAGATCTCTTTGAGGGTAATGGAACTGTCTTCTTCAAGGATGGACGACTTGGGTTTCGTTGCAATCAAGTCCAAGTTGAAAATGTTCGGATTCTTCATGGGGAAAGAGTTTTAGCTGAAAATCTTAACTTGATTGGATCCGGCACTTACGAGGCCAAAACCAAAGACCTTGGCGTACTCGCTCTTTCAGGGCTTCGTTTGTCGGGCGACGATACCGACTTGTTGTTGGGTAAACTCAATTTGTCTTTTCCTGCTGGAGAGAAGGATTTGGAAACACTCATTTCCGAAATAAGCTCCAGTGGTTTAGCGATAAACCTTACTCGCTTGCCTATTCTTGATTTGCCAACTCTGCCCAATCTCGCCGAAGGCCTACTTACGACAAAGAAACTGAAGCTTTCCCTTCGAGACGGTATTTCTTTGGAAATGGATGCCTCTCTCTTTGGAAGAGAACTGGTGACCAATGCGGAAACCACTGGAAGATCCTTCGAAGCCGGCTTCAGCCTGACGGCAGAAGAAAGTGATCGTGGAGTCTCTGTATGGTTTGGATTGCATCTCGATGGAGAACACGAGGACACATCTATCGAAGTCGATTTTGCCTCAGGTCAGTCAATTGCGAAACTTAAGACTAAAAATCTCGTTCTGTCTGACCTTATTCCGTTTCTCCGCGCCTTTTCTTTAGGTGAATCGGAGGGTTTTGTCTGGAATCCAGATAGATTCTTGAGAACTGTGTCCGATGACTGGAGCCTAAAAGTCGAATCGATACCTCTTTCAAATGGTATTGAGATCAATAAGGCAACCGGCGAGGTAAATGCCACCTTTCCTGATGTGTTAGAAATTAATCTAAATGGAGAATTGGCAGGTGGGTCATTCTTCTCATCCGGTCTATTTTCTTGGAGTGCAAAGGAGAATTTGCCTGCCATCGGGAACCTGCGCATTTCAGTTCGTGACGCTAATTCTAGCCTGTTTTTCCCGTTCAAAGAAACCCTCAATGTTGCTGATGGAAAACTCTCTTTGGACATCAATGGTTCCTTTCTGCCGTCAATCGGTTTTGTCGGAGATATTAACGCCAGCA
>CAZWTI010000210.1:0-8084 GCA_964637065.1 uncultured Puniceicoccaceae bacterium | reverse complement strand
ATGTATCCGCAAGTGTCTTTGCTAGAGGCGAGGATGGCGCGTTGACATTGAAGCGAGCGGGAGTAGAGAAGCTACAGTACGATTATTCAGACGATAGTCTATGGCTGGATGCCCTTGGTGCTGGGCTTGGGAAGTTAGTTGCCCGCGAAAAACTCAAGGGGGAAACTTATCTAATTTTGCCGGGCAGCCTCTTGCTCACGAAGACGATTCGGGCGCCTCATGTTGAGGAAGGCAAGCAGCGGCAAATCGTGGCATTTGAGCTGCAGCAAAAAATGCCTTATCCCTTGGCTGAATTAATTTGGGACTACCAAGTCGTGGAGGATGACGGCGTGGAGCAAGAGGTGCTTGCGATAGCCGTGCGTCCGACCATCGCTGAATCTTTTTGTGAGAAAGTCGATTCCCTCGGCTTGAGCCCTGTGGAGTTAAGCGCAGCGTCAATCCTAGACTTTAACGCCCTTCGCCATTCACATATCGAAATGGAGGGCGAGGAGACACTCGTTATAAATGTAGGGGCCAAATCGACCAATTTGCTTTTCATCAATCCCGAGGGCTTTCTCATTCGCAGCATCGCCTTAGGTGGCAACTCTCTTACCCAGCATGTAGCGGACAGTCTCGGAGCACCTTTTGCCAAGGCGGAGGAGGTCAAGAAATCCTATTTTTCTGGCAAGGTGACCTTTGCTGCGGATGATCCCGCCGTTCAGATTCTGGAAAAGAACGCGGAGCAATTCAAGGATCGCATGAGCCAAGAGGTAACCCGTTCGGTGGTGACCTACAAGCGGTTGAAGAAGGGCAAGTCGCCAACCCGCGTGTTTCTTTGCGGAAAGGGATCCCTATTGCCCGGTCTGTCGGAACACTTGAGCCAGACGCAATCCCTTGCGGTGGATTATTTTGACCCCTTGCGATCGATTCAATTTGGGCCCGAGGTACAGGAAGACATCAAGCCGCAATTGCCCTTTGTGCTCAGCGAGGTGGTGGGAGAGGCTTGCCGGACGTTCGCCACCGCTGAGACAATGGCGACATACCGCGGCATCAATCTGCTGCCAAAAAACAAGTTGGCCCACATGGCCATCCGGAAAAAGCGATGGTGGTTGGCTGCTGCCGCAGGAATCGCAGCTTTGGCGCCGATTCCAAGCCTATTGGTTTCGCAAGGCCATTTAACTTCAGTTGAAAGTAAGGCCGACAGTATTGAGGCACAGCTTGGCCAAACGCGTAGTGAAGTGAACGATCAAGAAGAAAAAAGGGACGAATACTTGGCGTTGGACCAGATTGCGTTGGCGATGGACAAGGACTTGTTGCCACTTACGGAAGTCAGTGCCGGGGTTGACAATTGGCGCCTTCTCCTCGGAGACCTACAGAAGCGGATTTTCGACAAGAAGGTGGGCGAAGTTTGGCTGGATGAACTTTATGTTGAACGTGAGGAGCAAGCCACCGCAACCGGAGGGAGCCGCAGGCGTCCAAGCAAGAAAATCGCGGAAAAAGCAACCCGAAAACTTGTAATCAATGGTCGCTTTCTGGTCCGCGAACCTACTGCTGCAGCTGCCTTAAAACCTGAAAATGATGAAGAACCAGTTCCCAAACCACAAACTCCACCCAGAAATCAATCCGAAAGACGAGAAAGACTCATAGAGCTAAATCGCATTCGCCAGGCCGCTCTTACCGAGAGCCTTGAGAAATGTATCTTCGTTGGGGAGATCATCACCAACAAGTTTGAGACAGCAGGAAAGGGAGATCTTTTTGAGCGATTTTATACCTATTTTCACTACGAAATTCGGCTAAAGGATGACCGAATGCTTTAGGATTTTGCAAGCAGTCATGAGATGAAGGGCTTTCTTAAGGAAAACACAGGCTTCCTCGCCGCAATTTTTTTGGCGGGTGGGGTGCTGGCGTTTCTGCAATTTGTTTCTTGCGGGAAGTCGCAAGAGTTGGCCCAAAAAATCGCTGCTGCAGAAAAACTTGGCAAGAAACGGACTGCCCTTTTACAGGAGCGAGCGGGCTTCGAGGGAATCGAAGAGAACTTGGATCTGGCGCGAAAGGATAACGAGTTGCTTTTGGAGAAAAGGGCCAAAGAACTCAAGAAGTGGAGAGACATTTTGGGGCGGGAGAACTTTTTCGGAACCGTTGAGAAGAAAAGCTCCGATGACGTAAATGCCGAGATCTCACGGTTTCTTGACCGCTTTCGGAAACAGGCAGTCGAGCAGGGGGTTTCCATTCGAGGAGGAGCGGGTTCGGCTGCCGAAAGCGATGGCTTTCCTGGCGGAACCCTTGAGGTCAAGAATCGCGAGGGTTTTGGCTTTGCGGGCTACGATGGCGCATGGCCCAGCATTTCTGACGTGGAGGCACGCGAGCTACTTAAGCAAAAAATCATACTGGAAAAGCTGCTGACTGCTTTGTTCAAGGCTCGGCCTAAGGGAGAACCCATGGAAATTTTAGGCATTCGCCGAGAAACGGTAGGCGAAGTTGATATCCGCGAGGCTGCGAACGAGGCATTGGCCATTGAGCCATTGGCCCAAGTCTTGGCTAAGCGCAAAGGAAGAATTGAAACCTATGCTTTTGAGGTGAGGTTTGTTGCGCGCACGCATGCCCTCCGGACATTCTTGAATACCCTCAAACACCCCTTTCTCATCAGGGATATAAATGTACGGAGGGTGGGAGAGGCTGACGCAAGCTTTTCGGACGGCTCAAATAGTGGTTTTGACTCGCCCTTTGGGCCAGGAGGCGACGAAAGCACAAAAAGCAGACCCATCATTGTGGACGTCGGTTCTCGCTTTGTTGTTCTTGTAGAATTCGTTCTTGCGGTCCATGTCACACCCGAAGCTTTCTTGCAGACTCACTATCCAAAGGCGGCGCCACCCGAACCGATGCTGGAGGCTTTTCTCAAGGCTTCGGGCTATAGGCAACCTGCCCAAGATCTTGTGCAAAAGATTTACCCAAAAGAGAAAGACTAGCGCAAGCCGTGAAGAAGTTTTTCGCCACCAACTACGAAAAGTTGATTTTCGCAACAGGACTTTTAGTTCTTTTGGTCTTCGCGGTCTTGGCCTATTTGACGGATAAACCAGCCCTTAGTTCCGCGAAAGGGGGAGGAGGAGGGCTGGTTGTATCGCTTCGAAGCGAGAAAGGTGTGGCGACGCTCGAAACGGAGAACCCCCACAGGCTCATGCCTGGCCAGAAAATAGTTATTGCCGGGGCAGAACCCGAATTTTTCAACGGGAGTTTTATGGTTGAGGCCATAATCCTGCCGGAAAAAGGCACTGACCTCGCCATTGGCTTGAAGAACGGGTCAACCCTAGAGGCAAGTCTTGTTCAGGCGGATGCCCCAAAACTTGATTCTGGCTGGCGCACCGTTCCCGGCGGGTTGCGTGTTGTTGGCGCGGGAGACAGGAAAATAATTCCTTTTGCCGAGATAGAAAGCTTGGCAGGTTCCCGCGAGCTCACCTTTTCCTCTAGCGAGATCAAGGAAGGTCGGGCAGACGGAAACATCAAGGTGATCAGTTATCAAACGCGTGCCGCACCCGCTCAATCCGATGACCCTCCCGCTTCTGGTGTATGGTCCAAGACGGGGCCCACTTCCGAGGATGAGCCAAGCTACGATCTGTTTACGCCACCTGTAATTTATGTGGTGGACGGCAGGCTCACGACGCGGGTGCCTCAAGAAAAAGAACCAGAAAAACCATCTGAGGAATTTGGGGTGGAATTGTCAAAATTTGAAAAAGTTCCTTACCGTTTCCGAATTCGCAGCTGGACTGGGCAAACACCCGTTTTGGATGATTTGCTTAAGGAACATCCGCCCAAGTCCGGACGATTTGTTCGCAACCGCTTGAATATACGTGTGCCCTACAAGGAAAATCCTGCATATAAGCCCGGTGCTCCGACTTTGGTTCCAACGACATTGGACGATGCCGACAAACTTCTCATGATAGAAGCGTTTGAAATCGTGCAGGTTAGAGATCCAAAGACCAAGGGACTTCGTCGAGTGGGGCGCGTCATGCTCAAGGATTTTGGCTTACCCGTGAGCTTTGAAATCAACAGCAACATGCAAACCACACACGCGGGGCAGTACAGGATTGCAGTTGAGTCGAGCCTTAAGAAATTCGCAGGGGACAACCATGCTTTCAAGGAAAACTCAAAGGGGTCTGCCTTCAGCCTTAATGAACGAGAGTACCGCGTCTTGGAGATCGACACGAATGGTAGCCGGGTTTGGCTAGAAAAGAAAGCCCTTGACCCCCCGGAGATTCAGCGTGAATGGCTTTCTCTTTTGGGAGACCGGTCACCATCTTCCGAAAATTAACGGACCCCGTCTTCAGACAAGGGATTTTCTTGCAGAACATGTCACGAGGCTACATATTTTCTGAGTTGACCCTAAGGCCCGAAAGCTGTTCCTTGACTTATAGTAACTGTCGGGAAAGGCAGACATGCCAACCGTCCCCCTTACTTGCCCGTAGATGAAACCTTTGTTCGCCCAAGTGGTTAGAAAGCAAGGTGCGATTTTAATCGCGCTATCAGCATTCTTTTCTGCAGGGAACCTGCTATGCGCCCAAGACCTTCCGCCACTCCCCGGATTGGCGCCTGTCGAGGATAATGCCCCTGCGGCGACGGCACCTCCTCTGCCGTCACTTCCTAGTGGTGAGCCAGTAGGTGCGCCCGCCGGATTGCCACCTGCCGGCGGCCTCCCACCACTTCCTGAAGTCGTGCCCGAAGAAGGCAATGCCGCCGGAGCACCCGCACCCTCTTTGCCTCCCCTGCCCGGCGGTGAACCAGTAGATGTTCCCGCCGGATTGCCTCCTCTCCAGCCCGTAGAGCCTGTGGGTCCAGTGTCAGGGGAGTCCCCAGACCCCGAGGGTGCTGCCGTTGAACCGTTAGGGCAGGCGTCCTCCGTCCCGTCAGGCTTGAATTTGCCGCCCGTTACCGATAATGCGGGGCTTTTGCGACTACTTGACGAAATCCGAGTTCGGTCTCGAAGAGGCGATTACCTCGGAGCCCAAGCCTTGACCGAGCAAACCATTCAAACCTTTGCAGAGACAAGCGAGAATGCCTTCTACTTGAGGCAGGTTCGTCGGGAGCAAACGAATTTGTATTACCGCATGGCCCATCAGGCGCTAAAGGACAAGAAGTACTCCCTCGCCAGCCAATATCTTGCTCAGTACCAAAAAAATGTGACAAGTGAGGTTGAGGAGAGAAAGAAGGCACGGGAAGTTCGAATAGGGAAGCAAGGCAAGCATGATGTTTCTTTGGTCGGAAAACTTGTCGAGGAACTGGACCAGGCCAAGAAGGAGTTGGCGGAAATTCGAGCCAAGGCGGGCCTTCCCGAAAGCGATGCTAAGGTGGACTATGATCGTGTTATGGCCGCAGAACAACGTGAACTTGAGAAGGCAAGGATTCGAGCTGAACGGTTGCTGAAGAAGGCACGAATCGATGCAGCGGACGGACAATATGATCTAGCGGTTAACCAGATAGATGAAGCTCTTTCCCAGTTGCCCAAGAACGTGGCAACGATTGCCTTGACGAGCGACCTTTTTAAGGCCAAGCAGCAAGTTCTTTGGTATCGAATCGGCGAAGAGATGCAGAAAGGGCAGGTCGGGAATGTGCAGGCTTTGGTGCTGAAGTATCAAGAGGTTGAGATAGAGCGTCGCACGGAGGAGAAGGAAACCTTGGGCATAGAAGAGGGACCTGATCTTGAGGCAGAGATGCAAAAGGCAAAGGAAATGGCCGATAAACAGGCAGAGTTGGCCGAAAAGATGTTGGCTAGGGCAAAGGCAAACATACGGGAGGGAGAATACGAAAAAGCCGAGAAGGACCTCATAAACATCACTAATTATCTCGAGCCCAGCACTCGCAATTGGCCGCTGATTTTGGATGCAGCGATCACTCGCAACCAAATCAACTTGGAAAAGGCGGAGGATGCGAGAAAGCGAAAGGATTGGGAACTGGCGAGTCAATACACCGATGCTTTCCGAACAGGTCTTGTGCAAGACCCGAACATAATGGGAGGTGGCGACACTCGCCCTGGGCGGCCAGGACTGGATGCGACCAAGGGTAAGGGGGCTGTGGATAATTTGATGAAAAGAGCCGATCGCATGCGCGGACGAGTCGACGATGATATGAAGAATCCCTATCGTCGCCATATTTCCGAGTTCACACCTGACTGGGCGGAACGGCAGGCGGCCCTTAGGGAATTGCTGATGCGGGCAAAGGTGCAATTCATAAACCACGACTTGACCGGAGCCCAAGAAACCTACCGCCTAATAGAAGCTCGCTATTCCGAAAATTACGAAGCCAAGCAGATGCTTATGCGGATCGCGAAGATCAGGCAGGAAGAAAGCTATCTTGGCTATCTCCAGACACGCGAATCGATGCTCGAGGAAATAAACCGTGAATGGGAAAGGCCCAAGGTGTTCGAGAGACAAATCGATGAGGTGGAACCAGTTCGGGACACCAGCAACAAACTCTTGGACAAGCTAAAGACAATCAACATTCCCGCCGTTCAGTTTTTCGAATCCCCCTTACCTGAGGTTATGGCGGAACTCCAGCGCCTTGCCCAGCAATTCGACTTTGCTGAACCCGATCCCACCAAGAAGGGCGCTAACATCATCGTGATGAATCCTGCGGGAGAGGCGCCCCCAAACGTCACCATTACGCTGAACGGCATGGCCTTGGACCAGATGATCAGCTTCATTACCGAAATGGTGGGCTGGAGCTTTGATGTTCGCAACGACGCCGTTGTCATCTCCAAGACTGGAATGGGAGGAGGGCGGCCGATAGGCCTGGAAACCGAGTTCTACGAGGTTACCCAAGGCACTATCCAACGCATGACAGGCGGAGCCGGAGCTGGCGGTGGCGGTGGCGGCGGAGATCCTTTTGCGCCCCCCGGCGGCGGTGGCGGAGCTGCTGGTGGAGCTGGTGATGTTGGAGCCAAGATCAAAGGCTTTCTTGAGCAGGCGGGGATTCCTTTCGACGAGACCCGTGGCCACAAGTTCGTTTTTGATGGCTTCCAAATGATTGTCTCCCATGAGCGCCGCTTCTTGGACTTGATCGAGCGCATTCTTGAACGCCTCGACCAAGATTCCAGCAGACAAGTCGAAATCGAGACCAAATTCCTTGAAGTTCAAGAAGGCGCACTCGAAGAAATCAGTTTTGATTGGCAATTTAAATGGGGCAACCCCATTCCCGCCGTCGATCCCCAAACGGGAATGCCAACCATAGATTCACGCGGACGGCCCGTTATGGTCTACGAGAAAAATGTTCTAGGCAACACGCGTACTTTGGCTCAGGCTCATTCTCCTGGTGGGCTAGAGCGTGACATCACCATTACCTTTCCCGACAATCCCGACGGCAACCAAAGGTTTCCCAATCCCGTTCCAGTTCTTCCCAACAACATCAGCATAGGCTCCGGGATCAAGCCGCTCATGGATTTTTCCTCTAACAGCCTGATCATTGGCAGTCGTGAAGCCGCCTTGCTGGTCCATGCTCTCAAGCGGAAGCAGGGCACGGATTTGCTGAGCGCTCCCCGCGTAACGGTTATGGATGGGCAGCCCGCGTCCATTACCATAGCCCAAGAGTTTATTTACCCAACTGATTATCAGCCCGCGCAATTACCAGGCGGCGGCGGTGGCGGCGGCGGTCTCGGCGGCGGCATTGGCGGCGGCATTCAGATTCGACCTGCGGTGCCGCAGTTCGATACCGTTGCCCCGGACGACGAGCAACCCGGTTTCCGTGAGGTGGGAGTAGTGCTGGACGTTACCCCTCGCATTGAAAAATACAATTCCATTGCACTGGAACTTAACCCCAAGGTTACGGAATTCGATGGTTTTGTTGAGTACGGAGGCCAATCCGCAATGATTGGCACGGGCTTCTCCACACCAACGATTATCATGCCTTCCGGAGTGCTGATGCCCATCTTCTCCGTTCGCAAGGTGAATACCACGGTGACGATTTTTGACGGAGCGACTGTTATCATCGGCGGCCTTACTCGCGAGGAGGTAAAGACTGTAAACGACAAGATACCTGTGCTTGGCAATATCCCGCTTATCGGCAGGTTGTTTCAGTCGAATGCCGAAAGCTACCAGAAGCGCAACCTGCTAATTTTTGTT
>CAZWTI010000209.1:0-5987 GCA_964637065.1 uncultured Puniceicoccaceae bacterium | reverse complement strand
CAGAAATTTCTTCTGAGGACATTATTCCAGCCACTTCCGGAGCGAATGCTTTTTACGGACTTTTCCGTACAGCTCGCGAAGTCCTGGCCGCACAAGGTCGGACAATCTGGATTCAGTTGGGTTGGCTATACGTGGACACGATCAAGGTACTGGAAAAATTCACGGACGGAAACGATAAGATCGTGACTATCTTTGAAGTTGGCGACCTTTCAGAAGTAAGAAAACTTTTCGCCGAACATGGAAGTGAAATCGCCGCAATCGTAACCGAGACACCGCCCACCCCGCTCCTCCAGACATGTGACCTTGATGAGCTTCGAGATCTTTGCAGGACATCCGGCGCCATGCTGGTGGTTGACCCCACGATGTCCAGCCCACGCAACGTAAAAGTTGCAGGACATGCGGACGTAATCGTAAACAGCCTCACCAAGTATACCGCGAACGAGGGCGACGTCATGCTTGGATGTCTCGCCTTTCCGAAGAGTTCTCCATTCCGCGAGACCTTGCTCGAGCCAACCCGTAGACGGATTGCAGCTCCTTACCACAGGGACTTGACCCGCTTGGCCCATGAGTTGAAGGACTACCCACAGCTAGTCGAGCAAACGAATTTGAACCTGATGAGATTGGCCGAATTCCTAGGTGGGCATCCAGCCGTCAAGAAACTGCATTGGGCCTACTCCGAACCCTTCAGGGCCAACTATGAAAAATTGGCGGGGGCGGAAAGGCCGGGCTGTATGCTCGCCTTTGAGGCAAAGGTCCCGATCAAAGAGTTTTACGACAAGGTTCGCTTGCTCAAGAGCCCGAGCTTCGGGACAAAATTCAGCATGCTGTGCCCTTACGTCTACTTGGCGCATTACGAAATGCTGCAGGATGAAACTGGATTAAAGACCTTGGCCAAGGCTGGTTTGGAACCAGAACTAATCAGGGTGTCTGTCGGCATAGAGCCGGCAGACGAGATAATAGATGTTTTTAAAGAAGCCCTCGAAACATAGGGGCATCGCTTACCGCAAACTCAAGAATGAGACCTACTAAAATTGAGCTTCGGGGAAACGACTATTCGAAGTTGTGCGAATCGAGCACCTTGCGAATGCGCCTCTTCGAAAGCCGCACGTAGGAAGGCAAACCATTCTCGTAGGGGACTTCCACCTCGCCCTGAATGAGGGGCTGGGCGTACTTGATGAACTTTGCAGACATGCTTACGCCATCCTCGGAAATCCAGTCCTTGGGAATTTCCTTAACTCCATTAGCAATTTCGTCCAATGGCGCCAAACCAGTGACGCAGACGTAAGGTTCGCCCTCTTCACGAACGAGAATCACCATCTTGTCAGTCTCGCCCTCGATGGCGGCGCGAACGGCAGCTTGGCCGACCATGTAGGCTTCGTCGTTGTCTGTCTGAGATGAACAGTGCGCAGCGGCCCGTTGACCCGTCCCCAACTTTGAGGACCTAGCCTTTACGGTTAAATTTTCCTCGACGAGGTTACTCAAGTAGTCGCCCACTCCGCCAAGCTGAGTGTGCCCAAAGTCATCTTGTCCGGTACTGGCATTAGCAATATAATTCCCGTCCTTGTCCTGAAGACCTTCACCGACTACAATAAGACAATAGCGATTTTTCTTCAAGACGGCTTGGATATCCTCGATGAACTTGGCGCGGGAAAAAGGCAATTCAGGCAAGTAGATGAGGTGAGGAGCGTCATTAGGGTTTTCTCGACGTTTGGCCAAGGTCGCGCCAGCCGCAATCCATCCTGCGTTTCGACCCATGACCTCTAGAATGGAAACGAGGTCGTGCTGACCCATAGCACCATGATCTAGGGCACTTTCACGGACAACTGAGCAAATATACTTGAGCACACTACCGTAGCCAGGGCAATGGTCGGTGGTCACGAGGTCATTGTCTATCGTCTTGGGAATGCCAATGACTCGAAGAGCATAGTCCTTTTCTTTCGCCAGCTTGGAAATCTTATCAGCAGTATCTTGGGAATCGTTCCCGCCCACATAGAAGAAATACCTGATGTTGTGGGCCTCAAAAACATCTAGTACACGCTGATAGTCCTCTTCACGCTTCAACTTGAAACGACAGGTGCCCAAGGCGGAGCCGGGCGTGTAGCGAAGACCACGGATGTTCTGCTGGGATTCTTCTGCAAGATCCGTGATTTCTTCTTTAAGAATGCCGAGGATGCCATTTAGACCACCATAAATTTCCTCGATACACGGATTATTAAGGGCTTCCGCCACTACTCCGGCTACACTCGCGTTGATTACAGCTGTCGGACCACCCGATTGGGCGACAAGACAATTACCTTCAAGTTCCTCTGCCATGATTCTTCTTGTGTCAAAAAACGAAAAGGATGATATGACGTAAGTTTACCGTGCATTTGGCAATCGAAAAACGTGCATAACCCACGAGGCTCGGAAGAGCAAACTAGAGTATCGATCTAGGTTTGTATTGAGCTGCGTCGGGATAACGCTCAGTCCAGGAATTGGCTCGCTTTAGAAAAGCCTCCGTCTGCTGGACCGCGGAACCAAAGCGAGTTTTCCCTTTGGAAAGAATTCCCTCGATTTTATCAATGGAGAGCCAGAGGCGTTCATCGGCAGCGAGGCGAGCGGGAAGATCGTTTTCCGTAATGAGGGCCTCCCGCAGATCTCGGGCAGCGGCAATGGAATGTTCCTTGATCGCAGCATGGGCATCCTCACGTCCCGCCCCGGCCTTGACGGCCTCCATCAAGATGGTCGTGGAGAGCAAAAAGGGAAGCTGCCGACGATTCTCTGCCTTTATCACCTCAGGGAACACCTCCATTTGAACAAGTATTGTGAGAAAGGTTTCCAGCAGACCGTCAGAGGCGAAAAACGCATCCGGCATGACGACCCGTCGAACTACAGAACACGACACGTCGCCCTCGTTCCATTGATCCCCGGAAAGTCCGGCGACCATCGCAAGATGCCCACGAAGAATGCTATGAAAACCATTTATCCTCTCGCAACTACGGCTATTCATCTTGTGAGGCATGGCGGATGATCCCGTCTGTCCTTTAGAAAAACCCTCACTCATCAATTCCAGCCCGGCCGCAATGCGAAGCGTGGTCGCAAAACTTGCCGGAGCTGCGGCCACTCGAAACAACAAAGAGACAACCTCGAAATCCAGGCTCCGTGGATAAACTTGTCCCAAAACCTCGAGGCAACCCGGGGCACCAAGATGCTCCAACAGAAGTTTGTCCAACTGTTCGACCTTACTCGGATCACCAAGCAAGGTGATTTGATCGAGACGCGTCCCGACGGCTCCCTTCAGTCCGCGAAAGGGATATGTTGCGCAAAGACGAACCAGTCCGTCCAAACCCCGCTCCAACTCCTCTCCATACATGGCGAAACGCTTACCCAAGGTGGTAAGCTGAGCGGGAACATTGTGCGAACGCGCCGTTAAAGGCAGTTCCTTATATTCCTCCGCCCGTTTGGCGAGAGAGCAAAGTCCGGCTACCCCTCGCTCGAGAATTATGCCCAAGGAACGGTGAATCTGCAGTTGCTCGACATTCTCGGTAAGATCGCGACTAGTCATACCCTTGTGAGCATGCTGGTGACCTGATCGCTCTGCGAATTCCTCTAGCCGGGCCTTGACGGCATGCTTGGTTACCTTTTCTCGCTCCTTTATTGAAGAGAGATCCACCGACGCTTTGACTCGTTCCGAAGACTCAATGGCTTCGGAAGGAATGTCCAATCCAAGCTCCTTCTGAACCTTCATCACGGAAATCCAGAACTCGCGTTCAAGTATAATCTTTCCCTCGGGCGACCACAAATGCCTCATATCGGCGGAGGCATAGCGCTCGGCAAGGATGTTGGGAATGGAGAGCGTCATTATTTAAGGGAAAAAGAAAATTACATTTCGCGCAGCCTGCGGCAGACAGAATCGATTATGAACTCAGGTGTTGAGGCTCCCGCAGTGACGCCAATCACGTCGAACCCGTCGAAGGCTGGGGAATCCAAGTCTTCGGCAGTTTCAACATGAAAAGTAGGTCTACCGTGAGACTCCGCCAGCTTGGCGAGTTTACAAGTGTTGGCGGAGTGATGCCCTCCGATCACGACAATCGCCTCGGCACCGTCGTCCACAAGCTGACGCAGGTCGGACTGGCGCTCCTTGGTCGCGCCACAAATGGTGTCAAACACAATCAATTCGGAGTATTTCTCACCCAATCTGACGGAAAGCCTCTCAAACTCGTGAGTAAACATGGTAGACTGCGAAACCATGACGACCCCACCACTGAATTCGGGCAAGGCGTCCAAATCCTCCTTCGTTTGCACGGCATGACCCTTGTCACCTGCGTACCCCATGAGACCAATGACCTCCGGATGCTTGGGATCACCAAAAATCACGACGTCATAATCCTTCTCGGCATGCATTCTAACTTTGCCGGCGATGATCCCGACGTCAGGGCAAGTTGCATCCTTGAAAGGCATCTCCAAGTCCTTGAGGTACTTGCGACGCTCTGGAGAAATGCCGTGAGCCCTAACCACAACGACCGAGTCCTCGCGTTCCTCGTCCGCCAACTCAATGGCGGAACTACTCTGGTAGTCACCTACCTCCCGCACACCTTCCTTGCCAAGCGCCGTCATCATCTGGTTATTATGGATGAGCGGACCGTCGGTATAGACGGTTCTTTTGCCACCATCGGCTTGCTCGCGAGCTACTTGAATCGCTCGCTCAACGCCCCAGCAGAAACCGGAACTCTTGGCTCGAATTACCTTCACTGTAAAGAAAGCATCTTATCTTTCCTCGCGGAAAGGTTCAATATAGATTTGCCTCGAATGCTCGAAAGCGGACAAGCTAGTAATTATGCAGCACAATCTACCTAGACCAATCTGCCCAAGTTTTGCCACCCTTGCGGCGTTAATTCTCACGGGAATGCCTTGCGCAGCCGAAAAAGCGGCTGCCAAAAAGGAATCGGCCACTCGTTACACATCGATCAAGCCTAGTCGCGACGGCATAGGAAAGCTCTATATGGGACGAGAGATCTCTCAGGTCATGGGCCACCTTGGAGCCGGTAGATTGGAACGTCCCGAGCGAGAACGCGAGGAAAGAACCGACCTATTGGTGAAGAACATGGAGTTGAAACCTACCGACGTCGTGGCCGACATTGGCGCAGGGTCAGGCTATTTCACCTTCCGCATGGCAAGGGAGGTCACAAAGGGAAAGGCCTACGCCGTGGATATTTCCACCGAGATGCTCTCTATCGTCAAAGCCCGCATCGGCAAAAGACAGGTCAAGAACGTCATCCCGGTCCACAGCACCATTACCGACGTCAAGCTACAGGAAAACTCAGTAGACTGCATCTTGATCGTGGACGCCTACCACGAGTTCTCCCATCCATGGGAAATGGCTCGTTCCATCTACAAAGCCCTTAAACCCGGAGGTCGCCTAGTGCTGATCGAGTACAGACTGGAAGACCCAAAGGTTCCAATCAAACGGTTGCACAAGATGACTCAGGCTCAATCAAAAAAAGAAATGGCGGCTGCCGGTTTAGAATGGGTTGAGACTCGCGACATGCTTCCGAGACAACATTTCATGGTCTACCAAAAGCCCATCCGGAAATCGAAGTAAAGGATTAGCATAAATTTAAATGGATGCTGAGCGATCCCGACGAACGCGCGATCTCATACGAACAAGATAAAAATGCTTCTAATGCAAAGATTCGTCATAGCTCTAATCCTTGGCACCTTTGGAATCCTAGCTTCAGGATATACCGTAAAAGATTCCAAGGTAGCCGAATGGACACGTTTTCGCGGTCCCAACGGAACAGGGCACGGCGAAGCTAAAGGTTTGCCGGTCAAGTGGAATGACTCCGACCTTACTTGGAAGGTAAAACTTCCGGGAGTCGGTCACAGTTCCCCCGTGCTATGGGGAGACCGAGTTTTCAGCACCTGCGCCGACGAGGGCGACGGCAGTCAATACGTTTTGCGACACGATGCACTTACAGGTGAAGAAATTTGGCAGAAAAAATTCAGTT
>CAZWTI010000208.1:0-2949 GCA_964637065.1 uncultured Puniceicoccaceae bacterium | reverse complement strand
TGTCCACAATGGCGCTTTTGCCAAGATTCGGATTGGAGCTGTGGGCCGACTTTCCCCGGGTCGTTACGTTCCAGCGCAAAACTCCCTTGTTGGCGCGTACGGCACGCAGGGCGGTGGGCTCCGCCACAACTGCCGCCTCGGGCAACGAACTCATTTGCAGGGATTCAATCAGTTTCAAGACACCCCTGAAGGCATGTTCCTCGTCCACCACCGCGGCGAAAATTATCTCACAAGGCGGAACGCCGCCGCTCTCCTTGACGGCAACCACCGCATGCATCATTGCCGCCAGACCTCCCTTCACGTCGCAACTCCCCCTGCCGAGCATTCGGCCTGATTCGACGACTGGGTCGAACGGGTCGAAATCCATGTTCGCGACGGAAACCGTGTCCATGTGGGCTTCCAGCACGATCCGCCGACTCGAGTCGGCGCCGGGGAGTCTGGCCAGAACGTTCTTTCGTCCGGGAAGCGTTTCCTCTTCCCAGACCTCGATTCCCTTGCGTTGGAAAAAGCCCCGCACCCAATCGGCCAGTTCCGCCTCGCCGGGACCGGACCACTCGGGGTTGACGCTGTTGATGCGCACCAGTTCGGCTAGTGTCTCGATCACTTCGGTCATTCGTATTGAGCTGTAATCAAGACTGCATAAAAATCCCCGTCCCCTTGCAAGTGCTTACTTGCCGTGGGATTTCAGGAGTGATTGACTTTTTCTGCCATGAAACTTTCCGATCTCAAATGGCCCGAGGTTGACGTTCTCGACAGGGACGTCCCCGTCGTCATTCCAATAGCCGCCCACGAGCAGCACGGTCGCCACATGCCTCTGCACACCGACAGTCTCTTGTTGGGCGAGGTCGTGCGACGTTCGGAGGAACAACTGGGGGCTCACGCCCTGTTCGCTCCCCTTACTTGGCTGGGCAATTCTCATCACCACATGGATTTCCCCGGGACGATCTCGGCCGAGCCTCGCGTGTACCTCGACGTTCTAAACGGTTTGTTGGAGAACTTCCTCAGTCACGGCTTCAGGCGTTTGCTGCTGCTCAACGGTCACGGAGGGAACAAGGTTCCCGGCGCGCAAGCCGTGTTCGAGACACGGCAGCGCCATCGGGACCGCGGGGACTTGCTCTTGCTTTCGGCCACCTATTGGGACCAGGGGAAGGTGGACGACTACGGAGATGAATTCGGCCAGACCGAGATGGGGCATGCCGGGGAGTGGGAGACATCGATGATGCTGGTCATTCGCCCCGAACTTGTGGGTGACCACCAATCGGTCGACGAAGTCCCTTTCGGGACCGCTTTCATCGGCGCCGATCGCGGGTGGACGATGCCTGACCGAAGCGAGCCCGGTCACATCGGCAGACCCGCCGAGGCCACTGCGGAAAAGGGCGAGAAACTCTTCGACTTCTTCACTCGGGGCGTGGTCGGGTTCATCGAGGAAATTCGCGACTGGGATGGCCGCAGTTGGGATGGTTGATTCTCCGGAACGTTCCGCCGCGTGGAGGTGGGGTGTCTGCGGCCTGTTGCTTCTGGCCTCCATGCTTATGTACATGGACCGACAGACGCTGGGAAACGTTTCGGCGCGTCTGCTTTGGGAGTTCGGTCTTTCCAACGAACAGTACGGCAACTTGGGTTTCGCCTTCGGGATTGCCTTTGCCGTGGGAGGACTTACCTTTGGAGTGATCGCCGATCGGTTCGGAGTCTACTGGCTCTATCCCTCCGTCCTTTTATGCTGGTCGGCGGCCGGATTCGTGACCGGATTGGCCGAGAATTACGAGGACTTCATGCTTTGCCGCATAGCCTTGGGTTTCTTCGAGGCGGGTCACTGGCCCTGCGCCATGAAGACCGTTCAACTGCTTCTATCTCGGAAGGACCGCGGCATGGGCAACAGCGTCCTGCAGCGCGGCGCTTCCGTAGGGGCGGTTCTTACGCCAATCATCATGGTTTTCATGCTCGCCTCGTTCTCCGGAGGAGTTTGGCAAATCATGGACCTTCGCATTGCAGCCGGAGACGACGACGAGAAAATCACCGCATCGATTGCCGAGAAGGTCCGGGAGCAATCTTATTTTCGTACCGAGGCGAATCAGGGCAAGGTTGCCGAGATCGTGTCCGAGATTCGCGAGCGAAAGACAAGGAATCCCGCCAAGACTGCATCCGATGCGGCGAAGATCATACACAAGGAGAAAGGGCTCAGGGAACTTTATGTTCCCGGCGCCTGGCGATCGCCCTTCTTCGTCATCGGCGGAATCGGTCTGGGTTGGATTCTGCTTTGGTTCCTGACCATTGGTCGAAACGATCTCGATCGAAGCATTGTAGAGAACGTCGTCCCTGCAAACGCTTTCGCTCAAGTTTTCTTGGATCGACGCTTGTTCATCCTCCTCGCGATCGGCGCATGCATCAACACGCCTTGGCAACTTATTCGCGAATGGCTCGTGCTCTTGCTCACTGACCGAGGTTACACGGAGAAGTTCGCCCAACTTTTCAACTCGGCGTATTATGTTTCGACCGACGTCGGCTGTCTCGTCGCGGGAGCCGCCACGCTGTGGTTCGTAAAGCGAGGTTGCTCCGTCCACAAGTCTCGAGTTCGGGTTTTCGGCGTCTGCTCCGCACTCGTTGCCTTGACCACCGTTGCAGCCGTACTTCCGAACGGTTGGTTGCTGCTGTTCGTCTTGCTCGTCATCGCGGCGGCATCGCTCGGCGTTTTTCCGATCACCTATGCGCTTCAGCAGGACTTGAGCCGCGGACACATGGGCAAGATCACGGGCCTGATCGGCGCGAGCGCATGGCTCACGAGCGCGCCCATGCAGAAGGTCTTCGGTTGGTTGCGGGACTTTACGGGAAGCTTCAAGATAGGTCTCGCGGTCGTCGGTTGGCTTCCCTTGGTGGCCTTTGCCCTGATCGTCTTGTTTTGGCCCGAGAAAGACGAGTCGGACTGAGTTCAAGCCATTGAACTATCATCCG
>CAZWTI010000207.1:0-2975 GCA_964637065.1 uncultured Puniceicoccaceae bacterium | reverse complement strand
CTGCAGGACTTGATCATCCCCACGGGAAAACCGTGAAGCGATATATCAAATATATGACCCCCAGCCCGCTTGAACCAAGTAGCCAACCCCCCAAACTGGTAATGGTGCTCAAGAAGCAGCACGGAATGACCCTGCTTGGCCAAGTAGTTCGCACCTGTCAAACCACCAAGACCGCTTCCCACAACAACAACGTCATAGAAATCCTTAGCCCCTAGCAACGAATCCTTTGCCATGCCTTTGCAGGAAAGCGCGTTATGGTTTTTTCGGCAAACCCGAATTTAGAAGAGGAAGCCCAATCCTGCTTCAAGATCATGCAAGCGTCGTCCCGAAAAACGATCCAAGTCCGAAGTGCCGAAAAACTTGTAACGCAAAAAGGCTTCCAGTTGACGGGAAATGGAGTGCTCCAATCCAAGGAAACTTTGATACGCAAAGGCGTTTCCCGTTTCCCTGTTCGGATTCCCACCAATAGTGATGCTATTCTGAAGATAGGCAAAGCCTAACCCAAAACCAGCAAAAAGGGAAGATTTCTCCGTCAAGGCCAAACGTCCTCCGAGATTACCTAGCATACTCCCCCCGGTAGCTCGTCCGCTAACGACAGGAGAAGGGGTTAGCTTCAACGAGCGATAGGAATTGCTAAACCCTTTCATTTCGAATTCAAGCAACCCCCAGGAAAACTCTCGTCCCAACCTGAATCCCGCAGAAAACCCATTATCTTCCTCTAATTCAAACTTGCCTAAACTAATTGATTCCCAATCCCCGTCCATGGGCAAAACCCAAGCGACAAACGGCATGAAATAGTTTCTAGGCAGCAAGGGCAACTGAGGAAGCGAAGAAACTTCCTCAGGCTTGGAAGTATCCACAGGAGGCGCTACGGGAGCTATAGGCAAAACCGCAGGTTCTTCAAGTGGGCTAGCGTTGTCAGTTTTCGGCGAAACCGGAATATCGTTCGGCGCAACAGAGTCTTTTTTTTCAGGAATCTCTTTTTCTTCAAGAACCTCTCTAGAAGGAGGAAGGACTGGTGTTAGAGATGGGGCAGGCACAGTCGGTTTTCGCTCCAAAACTTCAGGCACTTGAATTGGAACAGGTTCAGGCTTTGCCAATTCGTCCAAGCTTTTTCGAACTTTCAGAAGGGATGCGCGAATGTCAGAAAGTTGTCTCTTAACATCACCCTGCCCAAGCAAATGAGGGGCAACGAGACAGAGGAGGGCAATACAACATGCCGCATTGTTAACCCATGATGGAATATTCTTTTGAAGAGAACTGGCATTTCGATTTTTCACAGACAGGTATGATAGTTCAACGATAAAAAAGGTGGTGTGGTTCAAGGAGTATATTTCACCAATTCCAAAGAAGCGCTCCTGATCATTCCGACCTTGGGGGCAAAATAGTTGCGAACGGTAACCGCATCAGAATGATAGCTTATCTCAATACTGTTTTCATGAGAATCTCCCGTGGAAAGCGTCTCGCGAACACCCATTGCTGAAATGCTAACCAAACCATCGAATCCGACATCATCGATGACCCATCCATGCTGAGGTTGGACAGGAAGAAAAATCCAAGGCGTTCGGTTTTCTCTGCCATCGTAAAAAGTTTCACGGAGTACCCAAAGGTTTCCAACCGCATCTTCTGCATACCAACGAGCGGAAAGTCCCTCCACCATCAAGTGCTCCAGTTTCAGGCAGTGGACACCGTGTATCACATCAACCGCACTGGCATCTGAATGCCACTCCTTGCCCTGTTCATCCTCATAAGTCCAACGGGAGTTCAATTCGCCAGGGAAATAGTCGTGTGTTAGGGTGGCGGAATCTTTCCCAAAAGCTTCTGCTGAAAAGTTCTTCGGTAAAGCCTGCTTCGAGGAAACCAAGGAAAGCGATGCTTTGTCGGAATAACCGAGTACCAAGACATCGGCCACGGCTTGCCTTTTTTCAGAATCGGAAAGGTATTCCATGTCCGCAATGGCATCTAGGACTAGCTTTGCGCCCTCATTCCCCGACGGAACGGGAGAGAATAGCGCTCGCACCACAAGATCATGAATCGCCTCTGTTGAAAATTGCAACTGATCTCCTACCGCGTCACCACTCCAACCTGAAAAGACGTAATCCGCCTTTGGATACGCCGTAAGGGAAACATTGTCCCAACGCTTGTAAGACCCCGTGCCGACACCGAAAACAAAACCACCGGGCGATGGTTCGGAAGTTACTTGAATCTGATATCGCTGCCCAAAGGGGAACCACTCCTTGTTGGTATAATCGTATAATTGAGTACTGCCTCCACTTGTTCGGACTGCATAACTCCACCGTTTCCAAAGGTCGAGATAGAGAGCGGGAAAGTATTCAGATCGACTCCAGATCCAACCAAGTTCATCGCTGTAAAACCATGCCCATCCCTTCTCCGACTGCTCGACATGCAACCATCCGAGATCCTCGTGGTAGATCATGGGATAGGAGGACTTCTCAAAAAAGCCCAACCAGCTTGACTGAGCCCAACCAGGAGCCACCTCGGGGGCATCCTTCAGCATAACCAAATAAGTAGTCCCAGTTAGATCGGCGAGAAAAAGCAGTATAGTCTTAGCTCCATTACTGGAACCATACGAACCGACGTAATCTCCCGTCGCCCCAGAAAGGCCGGTCACCAAATTGGCGGAATAAACAGTGCCATTGCCTTCAGAAGCTTCTCCTATATCAAAACTGAACCCCGTTCCGGTATGCGAACCCGAATAAGGATTCGCATTAACGCTTCCACTGATTGAAACGAGAAGAAAAGAGAAACAAAACGGAAAACGCATTTTCTTGTGCCCAAGACGACCACTACCAAATTGTCGCTCCATCGTAAACTATGTCATCCGCCGCCGCAGCAGCGGATCTCTGTGCATCTACAATCGCTTGCGTAATGCCAGTCCCCGTTAAGATGGCTCCGGAAATATCAGCCCCTTGTAGCATATTCACGTCACTAAGGTTTTTCGCACCGTTCAAGTT
>CAZWTI010000206.1:0-3303 GCA_964637065.1 uncultured Puniceicoccaceae bacterium | reverse complement strand
AATCCGTCAAACAACCATCCAATGACCCCTCCGAACCATCCAACTTTCTCGTCCGAAGGTTCGTTCGTTCAACCCTTTCCCCCTAAAGGGGGATAAGGGGAGTTGAACCGAACGAGCGGAAACCTTTTGCAAGCGGATCTTTTGATGAGCGGAGGAACGAGGATGGGGGAGTTTGTTTTCGCAGATCGGGCTACAATTTCGCTTGATACACTAAAATCGCCACACAAATATAATTCACATGAGTAGCGAGCCATCTCCCTTCCAACGGCACCTCAACAACAACATCGGAACATTGCACCATTTGGGGGCACTCGCAGCCTACAAACAGGCTCAATCGGCCAACGAGCACGCAAGGAGAGTCGAGGGTCAAAACGAGGAATTGGCCGCAACCCAAGCCAAGATAGCGAGTATCGAGGAAGAGCGGTTGCAAATGTTGAAAAATCAACAACGGCCTCCTTCCAAAAGAATCTTACCTTTCAGAAGTGAAGAAAGGGTGGGCCGCTATCGCATCCGTTGTCAATCAAGACGGTAAAGTGGAGTGGGGGCAACCTCCTGGTGTGGGTCCCGCTTCGGTTAGCCGTGAAAGTTCAAACACCCATACCCCTGGTATCTTCCTGCTGGCTGCCAGTCAAGTATACAAACTCGGTTTGTGATGTTGTCTGCGCACCGATTACTACGAAACCCATAAAAAACAAATGGACAAATGAGACTGAAAAAACTTTTTACACAAAATCTGGTAATCATGAGGAGGAGCCATCTTCTGCTCTCGTTGTCTGTATTATTCTTTGGGTGGATCGAAATTCAGGCCAAAGAATCCAAGCCTAATGTGGTAATCATATTCATAGATGATCAGGGCTATTATGATCTTGGTTGCTACGGAGCCACGGAGGTAAAAACTCCTCGAATCGATCAACTGGCAAAGGAAGGAATCCGATTTACAGACTACTATGCGGCCGCCCCAATCTGTAGTCCTTCACGTGCAGGACTTTTGACTGGAGCCTATCCAAGAAGAATTGGAATGGAAACCTGGGTGCAGCGTGCAGATTCAAACCGAGGTGTTCATTCCAACGAAGTGACAATTGCCGAATTATTTAAAGCCAATGGTTACGCCACTGCATGCATAGGCAAGTGGCACCTCGGAGATAAGAAACCTTTTGTACCGATGGCTCAGGGGTTTGATTATCATTATGGTATGTATTCCAACCTGGATCCGGTGGAAACGGTGTATTTTGGAGATAAGGGTGTTCCGATCCTACGAAATGGTAAGGTTGTTAAACGCCCGGCTGATCCCGCTGAATTGACCAATCTTTACACCCAGGAAGCAATCCAATTTTTCAAAAGAAATAAGGAAAAACCATTTTTTTTATATCTTCCGCATACCATGCTCCATGTCCCTTTGGGAGTAAGCCCAAAATTTAAAGGGACTTCAAAATGGGGAGAGTATGGCGATGCAATCCAGGAACTGGACTACGGTGTTGGCAGGATCATGGATTCGCTCAATGAACTTGGTTTGGATGAAAAGACGATTATGGTCTATAGTTCGGATAACGGCCGTGGCCCCGGTAGAAATAAAAAACAACCTTTGATCGGAGGAAAAATTTCCACTTGGGAATGTGGGGTTCGTGTGCCTGCAATCATAAGGGCTCCCGGACAGAAAGTACTGGCTGATTATGTCTGCGGTGAGATCGTCAATGCGATGGACTGGTTACCCACCTTGGCCACGGCAGCGAATATTCGTATTCCAGAGGATCATCCAATTATTGACGGAAGAGACCTGTGGCCCATGATGATCGGCAAGACTAGAGGCATACCCAAGCCATCGGCCAAACTATCTCTTAATGCCAATATTCCATTACGACGCAGATGGGAGCAAGGGCTTGAATGGCAATCCTACTTCAACCGGGATGATTATATAAATGCTTTTTTCTATCATGGTAGTCACGGAGCACTGGCTGCAGTAAGGTCGGGGAAGTACAAGGCGATATTGAACCCAAGGATTACCGTTTACGATCTGGAAAAAGATCCAAAGGAGTCTAAGCCCATTCGAGACCGCGAATTAAGTCGAAAGTTACGGGGTATGGCAGTCATTTTTCAGGAAGAAATGAGCCGCGACTCTAGAAAATCAGGCGAATACAAATAGATTCTCAATTCATTGAAACTTTGGTGGAGGTGGGGGAGTCGAACCCGCATGGACATGGTGCTACAGGGCCAGTGGTGGAGCTAAATACGGAGGACTCAATTGCCCCGTTGATGCATATATTGATGCAGATTCCTGACGAGGATCGTCGCATGTTGTCGCAAATCGTCGAAAGATGGGGTGAACTCAGCGACGACTTGAAGAGGGCGGTGATGGGGAGTGGGGAGAAGTAAAGTCATTCAACGGTTACACCCTATATCACAAACATATCAAACAGTGTGTACGGATTTCGTACACACTGTTTGGGACAACAGAAAGAAACATCAGCCTCGACTCGAAGAGTGCCGTCTTGGCTCTTGGCACCTGTCTTTTACTTTTCTTCTTTGCGGGTTTAACTAAACAAACTATCTAAGTTTATGAAAAACCTCATCAATTAGTCTTCCCACCATACTCCTAAAGCAGTCCCTAACGATCTCCCTCCTACATCTCCATGTCAGATACACCCAATAACCTCGCCGCCTACATCTGGTCGCTCGCGGATCTTCTGCGGGGAGATTTCAAGCAAAGCCAATACGGGCGCATCATTTTGCCCTTTACGCTGCTCCGCCGACTGGAGTGCGTACTGGATGCTACCAAACCCGACGTGCTGGCGCAGGCTGACAAGCTCGCAACGATGGGGCTGCCCGAGGAGACCGAGGAAAAGATGTTGCTGCGCTCAGCGAGGCTCTCGTTCTTCAACACCTCGAAGATGGACCTTTCCAAGCTCGGGGAGTCGGGCATCGCGGCTAATATTGAGTCTTACGTGCAGAGCTTCTCCAGGGACGCCCGCGAGATCTTCGAGCATTTCAAGTTCTCCGAATTCATCGGCCAACTGGGCGACGCCAATCTCCTCTTTAAGGTCGTGCAAAAGGTGCGGACCGTCGACCTCAGCCCTGCCGCGATTTCCAACCACGACATGGGCCTCGTCTTCGAGGAGTTGATCCGCCGATTCGCGGAAGGCTCCAACGAGACCGCAGGGGAGCACTTCACCCCGCGTGACATCGTGCGCCTCACCACCTCCCTCGTCTTTATGGAGGACGACGACGCCCTGACCAAGCCGGGCATCATCCGCACCATCTACGACCCCACCGCAGGCACCGGCGGCTTCCTCTCTTCTGGCATGGAAT
>CAZWTI010000205.1:0-4302 GCA_964637065.1 uncultured Puniceicoccaceae bacterium | reverse complement strand
ACATAGGCCCTTTCCAGCTGGCTTTGCAAAGGACGATAGGGGCCCTTGATACTACGAACGCTTACGTCGGAATTAAGCACAACCCATAGATGATTGCCTAGGGCGGCAGCCTTCTCCAGACAGTAAACATGCCCGGCATGCAGAAGGTCGAAGCAGCCATTGGTCAGGACGAAAACTTCGCCGCGCTCTTCTACCTTGCGTCGAAAACTAGCAGCCTCATCGAGCGTAGAAATTTGAGATATAATTTCATGGAGGTGGACCATTATCAATCCTCGCTCTCGAAGAATCGCTTTGCCTTGTCAATGATGCCTTCGTCTGTCTGGGCATCTTTTTCTCCACAGGATTTGGCGAACTCAACCAAAGTTTCTCGCTGATTCTTGGTCAACTTGCTTGGAATATGAATTATTATGCGTGCGTATAAATCGCCCGTTCGATTCGGATTGCGGAGGTTGGGCATTCCTTTGTCCCGCAGGCGAAACGTGCGACCTGATAGTGTTCCCGTCGGTATCTTCAGGGAGACTTTGCCGTTCAGGGTAGGTACGCTCATAGAGCCGCCTAGGGTAGCCACGGTAAAGGGGGTAGACAGTTGGTGAAAAAGATCATCTCCTTCTCGTTCAAAAAGTTTGTGGTCCTTTACTTGCACAAACACATACAAGTCGCCCGATGGGCCGCCCATTAAGCCGGCATCCCCTCGGCCCCGGGAACAGAGGCGGGTTCCATCATCTACGCCAAGTGGCACATTGACCTTTACCGTTGCAGGTTCACGCTGTCGTCCTTCTCCATTACAGTCTCCGCAGGGATTCTCCACAATGACCCCGGAACCACTACATTTCGGACAAGTCCGGCGAATGCTGAGGAAGCCTTGATTCGTTGAAACCTGCCCAATGCCGCCGCAAATCGGGCACATTACTTTACCCGAACCAGACTTTGCCCCAGATCCACTACAAGTCCCACAAGATCCATATCGCCTATACTTGATTTCTCTTTCAACTCCCTTGGAGGCCTGTTCTAGCGTGACTTCCAGAGAGACGCGCAAGTCCGTGCCGCGAGAACCTCCCTTTCCGGCTTCCGACGACCCGGTCCCGCCAAAAAATTCTTCAAAAATGCTTCCGAAGCCCCCGCCCCCGCCTCCACCAAAGACATCCCGAAACAAATCGAAGGGATCGACTCCCGCACCAGCACCGCCACCGCGAAACGCGTCATGCCCGAATTGGTCGTAGCGTCGACGTTTCTCCGTATCCTTAAGTACTTCGTAAGCTTCAGAAACCTTCTTGAACTTTTCTTCGGCTTCCTTGTCGTCGGGGTTCTTGTCGGGATGATACTTTACGGCAAGTTTGCGGTAAGCACGCTTCAAATCTTCGGGCGAAGCGTCTCGGGAAACCCCAAGGACTTCATAAAAATCTTCCGAGGCCATGATATAAGCGAGGCTATTGTTGCAGGCTGAATTATTATTATTTTTCAGGGACTTCCTGATCCTCGCCACTACTGGCTCCCTTCGAGATCACAACTGCGGCTGGGCGCAACAAAGAGCCCCCTAGCTTATAGCCTGCTCGCACGGTGGAAAGAACAATGCCTTCGTCCACTTCTTCAGTATTTTCGCGGGACACGGCTTCATGAAGGTTGGGGTCAAAGGACTCGCCAACAGGATCGATCAACAATAGGCCGTGTTCGCCAAGGGTTGACTCGAACTGTGTCATGATCATGGCAAATCCATCCACAACGCCTTGGGCTTCTTCGCGCTTTCTTGCATCCTCCAAGCCAAGCCGAAAGGCGTCAAGCGTGGGGAGCAAATCCCCTATGACATTAGCTTTTGTTCGAGTGGCTATCTCTTGGCGCTCCCGGGCGGAACGTTTGCGCAGATTATCTAGTTCCGCAACGATGCGGAGGTATTTATTCTGAAGTTCATCGGGCCTCCGATAGGCTTCATCCAGACGACCCTGAATCCTGTCCGCCCCATCTCCCGTTGCCTCAGCTTGTTCGACCCCTTGTTCGGCAACAAGATTAGAGGCATCTTCCGCATACATTTCCTCGGCAGAATGATTTAATTCTTCCGAGTTCCCATCATCTTCGGTTTTTTTCCCTTCTTCCATCACAAATCCTACTAATTGAAAAAGCGTTCTAAAAAACCTTTGATTCTACTCTTGGTCAACGGGAATCGCGGCTTGAACCTTGGCCGATAAAGCAGTCTGTACAAAGAAAGGTCGCCCCCTCAACAGTTAATGCCTGACAATCCTCCGAATAGGGGCAAAGGCCAGTATCACCTGCACGCAAAGCCGTGTCTCCGCAAACCAGGTCGCCTGTCAATAGATGCAAGAGGGCAGCATCGGAGCCAGCGGGCGAAAGATTCCCTGAACAACCATTTTCCCACACAAATTTACGAATGCGGAAATGACTGCATTCAGCAATAATTTGCTCCGTTGCTTTGAAATCTGTACGCAGGGGTTCCGGCTCAAAATCTTCAAAGTCAATACATTGCATTGACTCTTCAATGTGTAGTTCGCGTGGTTGCCCGTCCAATCCCATCCGCCCCCAATCAAAGACCCGATATGTTGTGTCGGAGTTCTGCTGAACCTCAAGGATGAGATTGCCGGCATCAATTGCATGTATTCGTCCGCTTTCGACTAGCAATGAATCGCCGGCCATTGATGAAAAACGGTGGCACAACTCCTCTAGGTTTTTCAAGTGTAAGGCTTCCAAGAAAGATTTTCGAGTGACACCTTTACGCAAGCCGGCAATCAAGCTTGCTCCAGACAAAGCTTCGGCCACATACCAGTTTTCCGTTTTGGGTTCACCTCCGAGTTGAGCAGCAGCTACCGCGGGAGGATGCACCTGAAGGCTCAACCGCTCTGCACAATCCAGCCACTTAACAAGGATAGGGAATGGACGGGGCGAAAGCCACGCCTCCCCGAGCAATCTCTGTGGCTGTCTTGTAATCAATTCACGCAGGGTCAGTCCTGCAAGGGGACCTTCCGCCACGACGGATTGGGCCTCTTGACGATCCACCACCTCCCAAGTTTCGCCTATCTTTTTACCTTCGGGCAAGTCTCGCCCGAAAACCTCTCCAAGGCGACGTCCACCCCAAGCCCGTTCCATACAGATTGGCTTAAACTTAACAATCGACATCAAAGAAATAATTAACAAAGATGCCAAGAGATGGCAACGAAAACCATTGTTGCCTAGTCAAAAGTAAACAAGGTCAGGGGAAATCTTGTGGTGAATAGTGGAAAACGTTCTGAGGCAGACAAAGCCTCGATTGGAAAAATTGCACCCACGCGTCGTCCGTGGGCGGCAGCTGGACTTGGGCTTGTGGGCGTGCTTTGCCTTGTGGCGCTTTTAGACTACGATCCCGGCAATGCACACGAGTCTCCTCCAGTTGGAACCCCACACCTTCTGGGCAGCCTTGGGGAGTTGGTTGCTCAAAATCTGTTCGGGATATTTGGTCTAGTGTCCTGGTTGTTGCCCTGGCTCTTCTGCACAGCTGCCTTTCTCGTGGCGATGGAGACCTCGAGAGGGGAAAAGCTTCGCAAGCTTGTTACGCTAGGCATTATCATCTTGTCTCTTTCGACCTTAGCCAGCTTGACCCATGCCGGCACCAATTCCCAATATAATCTACAATTGTATATGGGGCATGGCCCAGGGGGAGCAGTTGGCGAATTTCTATACCTTAGCCTGCTGGCAAACAGTCTCGGCCCCTTGGGAACGGGTCTTCTTTTAGGCTTTGCATTGGTCTGGAGCTTGTTCCTGCATTGGTCCATCCAACCCAGTTGGGCTTTTGCCGGGGTGGTCGGGTTGGGCAAAGGCGGCCGGGAATGGCTGCCGTCCAAAAAAGAGCAGCCTAAATCAACCTCGGATTCACCAAAAATAAAGGGGGGGCCTCCAAAGAAAACGGAAGGGGAGGATTCTTTAAAAAAAGAAAGTTTCTCTTTCTTCGGCGGGAAAGAGAAGGAAAACGACATTCTGTTTGGCTCCGTAAGCAAGGAAAGGGGGGATGAGCCGCCCCCGTCCAAAACCAAAGAAAAAGAAAGTTCTCGAAAGAAAAAGGCCGCAACAGTCTCAAGCAAAAAAGGCGACGAGAGGTTTGGGGAAGCGGCTTCTGCCTCTTGCGATAAAAAATCTGCACAGGTTCCAGAAAAAGAGAGTCTTAGATCAGATAAAGATGAGGGCACAAGCGGTTTTAAGGTTGTCAGAGCAGCTAAAACAGAGAAGGCCGCAAGCCTTTTTCAGGAACGCAAGGGAGACTATCATTTCCCCACCCTTGATTTGCTTATGGAACCACCCGATGAAGTTGCCGGTGGTGACGAG
>CAZWTI010000204.1:0-3886 GCA_964637065.1 uncultured Puniceicoccaceae bacterium | reverse complement strand
AATTTTCTCGTCGCGTCCGGCGGAGGCTACTTGCTTGAGGGAGGCGTCTTGCGGCTTCGGCTTGGGGCGATCGCCCCAGTTCTCGGCCAGTTCCAGTTTCTTCTCGGTTTCCCGTATGGAATTGAAATATTCCTCCAGCTTGGCCTGGTCTTCCGAACCCAATTGGGTGTTCAGGGACTTGGCGTCCGCCCGCACGGCATCCAGTATGCTGCCACTCGAAACCAAGGCGTCGCGCTCGAACTTCCGCTCTTTCTCGTTGGAGTCGACGAAGAGCAAACGAAACGCCTTGCTCGGCTTGTCCACCGAAGGTACTCGTACGCCTGTCCGGGTGAAGCTCATGCCGTCCTGCCAAAAGGCAAGGGAAGGAAAACGGGTCCGGTGCCCGACCAGTTCGGCCGCACGCTGATCCACCGTCAGGTTACCGTCGGGAAAAGCCGCCCGCTCCGTGCTCTTGATTCCGCTGAGCAAGGTATGGTTGGCCCCGTGGCCCCCACGTACGCCATGGTCTAGGTTGGAAAACACGGTGAAGTCCGACTTGTGCTTGGCCAAGGGTTGCAAAGTGGAAGTCAACTCGTAGTCCGTTCCCGCCTTGGTCGGATGAAATTCGTCCAACACCATGCCAAAGGGCACGGAAACCACCGCCAAGCGGTGCAATCGGCTGGCTTTCTCGACCGCCCAACTGGAACGGGGCAAAAGCGACTCCATGAACGGCAAGGCGATGCTCACCCCCACGCCGCGGAGAAAAGTACGCCTGTGTATGCTGCTGTTCTTCATATGTCCACGCTAATCACCTGGCAGAAACTCCGCAAGTAGACAAATGCTTCAGCGCCACCACGGCCCACGTGGAGGTTCCGAATTCGCCGAGGCCCTGACTGAGTTTAGTTCTTAAACCATGGCTTGCGGGCGTTTTCCGCAATTTCGGCGTCGAGCGCCTCCATCCGGGCCAGTAGTTCCTTGACGACTTCGGGCTTGGCCTGGGCCAGATTGTTCTTCTCGCCCACGTCCTTGGCCAGATCGAAGAGGTTTAGTTGGGCCTTCCCCGCGTTGTTGCGTCGGGGCTTTTTGACGAGCAACTTCCAATTGCCGCTGCGGATGCCTTCGATGGCCCCTCGGGAAGTGTAGTGGAGGAATTCCTTGCGGGGTGATTTCTTCGCGGTTCCCTTCCAGAGTCCCGACGCATCCAGTCCGTCGATCTTGTTCTTGGCGGGGAGAGGCTTGCCGGTCAGGGCCGCAATGGTCGGCAGAACGTCGATGGTGCCGGTGAGTTCGTCGCAGACCGTCCCCGCCGGTATTCCCGGTCCGCGCATCACGCATGGCACGCGCTGCCCGCCTTCGAAAGTGGTTCCCTTGCCCTCGCGGAGTGGACCGGCGGAACCGCCGTGGTGGCGGAACTGCAGCCAGGGTCCGTTGTCCGTGGTATAGATGACGTAGGTGTTGTCGGCCAGCTTGAGATCGTCCAGCGCCTTGAGCAGACGGCCGACCTCGGCATCGATGTGCTCGATGGTGTTGACGTAGGCGTTCTTGGGGTCGGGGTCGCGGATTTCGTCCGGAACGTAGAGCGGGATGTGCGGCATCGAGTGCGGCAGGTAGATGAAGAACGGCTTGTCCTTGTTCGCCTTAATGAAGTCGATCGACTTCTGGGTGCAACGCCGCGTGATGGTGCGCTGGTCCACCGGCAGTTCGATGATCTTCTCGTCTTCGAACAACGGCGTCTTCCACTTGGTGAGGGTCGACTTAGGGTCGTTCCAGAGGATGTCCATGCCTTGCCAACCGCCTCTCGGTATCCCTCTGTTGTCGGGGTGGTTCATGTCGTTGGAATACGGTATGCCGAAGTAGGTGTCGAAACCGTTGGAAGTCGGCAGCACTTGCTTCTGATGCCCCAGGTGCCACTTGCCGAAGCAGGCCGTGGCGTAGCCCTGGCCCCTCAGGTGGTCGGCGATGGTGTGTTCCTTCGAGTTGAGCCCCTTGGTGGAGGAGGGAAACAAGACGTGCTGGTGCATGCCGACTCGCTTGGGATAGCAACCCGTGAGCAAGGCGGCCCGGGACGGCGTGCAGACCGGAGAGGCGACCATGAAACTGGTGAACTTGCGGCCTTCCTTGGCGATGCGGTCGACGTTCGGGGTATCGATGGTCTTGGAACCAAAGCAACTGAGGTCGCCGTAGCCTTGGTCGTCGGCGAAGATGATTATGAAGTTGGGCTTGGCTGCCTGCAGAGCGTTCATTGAAAGAAAGAGGGCGGTCAGGGCAAAGGCCGGAAGTATCGTTTTTCTCATGTAGGTTTCTGGAATTGGTTTAGGTTGGATTCTTTTGTGCGAAGTTAATTTGTCGGAGCGACGGAACGGAGTATCTAAATGATTTTTCGCGAGACGGCGTACGGGTTCGGCCTATAGCGATGCGTACCGGCCAAACAACGATAACACTAGACGTCACTCAAGATTTCGGTGCTGCCGCCGAAGCTCTCGGCTTCCACGCCGAGCTTGTGGAGCATGGTGAGATAAAGGTTGGAGAGCGGCAGTTCCGTGTAGTCCATCTCGGCCCGCCAACCGGAGTCGGAACTGATGCCTGATGTGGCCTGATGCTTCTCGTTGCCTCGGCCGTACTTGAGGTATTGGCCGTGCTTGAATCCCATGTTTCGCCCGCCCATCAGGATAAGCGGGTAGTTGCGTGAGAGGTGAAAGGCGCTGGAGGCCGAGCCGAACAGGAGCGCCGTGTTGTCGAGCATGTTGCCCTCGCCGCCGGGCTCGGGGGTGGCCTTGAGTCGACTGGCAAAGCGGCCGAGTTCCTCGTTGATGAACCTGCAGTAGATGCCGAAATTCCTGTAGCCGTCGGGTTTCTTGGTTTCGTGCGAAAGATTATGGGCGGTCTTGTAGCCCACGGCCCTGGCAAGGTAGTCACTGATGCCCACGCCGTTTTCACGGCCCAGCTGGTAGGTCGCCGTGCGCGTGGTGTCGGTCTTGAACGCGAGGTAAATCAGCTCGTACATGGTGCGCAGGAAATTGCGCGAATCATCGGGCGTGACGTCGAGCTTGAGGTGATCCACGTCCACCCGCGGCACGGGGATGTTCAACCAGCGCTTGGCCTTCTCCACCTTCACCTCGGTGTCGCGCACGGACTGAAGGTAGTCGGCTAGCGTTTCCTGATCGCGCTTGGAGAGGGAACGATTCAACGATTTCGCATCCTCCAACAGGTCGTCGAGGGCGCGTTTGCTCATGGCAAGGCGGCGGGCGGCTTCCGGACCGCTCTTCACGAAGAGCATGTCGAAGATGCGCTTCGGCTTGTGCTCGGAGGGAATGGCTCGGCCTTGGGCATTGTAAGACAGCGTGTGGGCTCCGCGCGGTGATCCGGTGCCGCCGTCGGTCGACATGACCAGCGAGTCATGCCGTGTGTGCTTGCCGGCATGAGCGGCAAACACCTGATCGAGCGAAATGCTGTTTTGATAAGAGTCATCCATGGCGCCGGTGTCCGCGCCGGTAAGAAACTGGTCGGCATTGCGGTGCCCATGAACCCGTCGTACCGCAGGGTGAGACAAACCGGAAAACACGGTCAGCTCCTTCCGCAACGGCTCGAGCGTCTCCATGCATTTGGTGAAAGTGAAATCCTTTCCCTTGCCGTGAGGAAACCAGCTCCAGTCCTTGAAGGAGGGATCCTTCTCCAGCGGCATGGGCACCCCGTCGGGCAGGTAAAAGCAGGCCAGCCGCTTGCGTCTAACGGGTCCCTGCGACGCGCCGGCCGGGCTTGCGAAGGATTCAAGACAAGGCAACGCCAGCGCAACGCCAGCGCCTCTTAAGAATTTCCGCCGATCCAGTGAAGATAAATTCCTGTTCATGACCATTTGCAAAGGCGCCTTTAATCTAACTGAAACAAATCACTCTTTACAATGAGAAAC
>CAZWTI010000203.1:0-3396 GCA_964637065.1 uncultured Puniceicoccaceae bacterium | reverse complement strand
GCCAAGAAGGGAAAGGCGATCGATCCCTTCAAGGCGCCCAAGGGCGTTGATCGCAAGAAGGCCCAGCAGGACTATCAACTGGCCGGGCTCGAGCGCAGCATCCGTTTTTGCAAAAAGGAACTGGGACTTGGAGCGAGGAGTTGACGTGAGTGACAAACCCTTGAATTTGGCAAAAATGAATAAGTGTCATGTCTTTATAGCATTCGTCTTCCTTGCCTCGGGTCTTTTGTTTCCGTCTGGCTTCTTTCTGTGTGCCGAGGGTGTGCCCAAGGCTCTGGAGGAGCGAATCGACAAGGTCATCGAAAAGGCCCGCGAACGTTCTCTTCGGAGTGATGTGAATACACCTTGGGTCGTGATGCATGCCGTGGTGGCCTTCGAGAAGGAAGTCGAGGTGCACGATGTTGCTTCGGGCAAGAGCCTCAAGGGAATTGATTACCTGATGGGGCATGCGAAGTTCGACGGCAAGCTGATCTATCAAGACGACGACGGAAAACCGACCCTCCAGACGAGGGGCCCCGGGGACAAGTCCTTTCTCGTACAGGATCACGTCGACCAATTTCTCTTCGCCTATGCCGATGCGGGCGTAGACCTTGATCGGGAAATCATCTCTCGGACGGGTCGCAAGTTCAAGGTTCGCGACAAGCTGAACTACGCCAAGAAGGGTTTTCGCGATGATCAGGAACTCGGATGGACCTTGGTCGCCTTCTCGACCTACGTCCCCTTCGACGAGGAATGGAAGGCCGACACGGGAAAGAAATACCGGATCGAGGACGTCATGCGATTGGCCATCGCCCGCGACCCTAGGCGTGAGACCGAGGGTGGTCCCCATCATCTCTACGGCGTTGCGTATGCCCTGCGCAGGCATCTTGACCAAGGCGGGAAACTTGAGGGAGCCTGGAAGGCAGCGAAACAGTATTTGAACAAGTACGTCGGTATAAGTAAAAAGTTCCAGCAAGCTGACGGGGCTTTTTCGGCATCCGTCTTCTACAGGTCGTCTCGACCGCGTACGCCGCGTCATTTAGTCAGTACTACCGGGCATGCCCTCGAGTGGATGAGCGTTGCGATGTCGCCAACCGAGTTGAGGCAGGATTGGGTGCTCAATGCGGTCGATCGCCTAGTGGTGGACTTGGAGAAGTTTCCCACTAAGGTTTTCAGCGACGGTGGGCTCTACCATGCTGCTCATGCCTTGCGCAGGTTCCGCGAAGCCACCGGGGGTTGATGTTTTTCCCCAAGCTTCAAACGTGAAGCATTCCTTCAAGTACTTCCCTTGCCTACTTGCTGGGTTGTCGATCCTTGCGGGGCTTCCCGCCAAGGAACTACCGGTGGTGAAGCCCGAGGATGTGGGGATGTCCTCGGCGAAACTGGCGAAGATAGACGAGGTGATGAACAAGCGGGTGGCGGACGGAAAGTTGGCGGGAGCAGTCGTTGCCATTGCCCGGAAGGGAAAGGTGGTGCGTTTCGGGACCTATGGAAAGATGGACTTGGAACGGGACAAGCCCATGCGTTCCGATACTGTTTTCCGCATCTACTCGATGAGCAAGGCGATCACTACGGCTGCCGCCCTGATTCTTCTCGAAAAAGGCAAGTACCGGCTTGAAGACTCCGTCTCCAAGTTCTTGCCCGAGTTCAAGGAATTGACCGTTTGGAAGGACGGGGAGATTGTTCCGGTTAAGCGCCGAATGTCCGTTCGGGACCTTATGCTGCACACCTCGGGTCTTTCCTATGGGTTCGTTGGCGACGGGCCCGTTCAGCTACGTTACAAGAAGGAAAAGCCCATCGATCGTGAAACGAGCAGCCTCCCTCGGATGACCAAGATCCTGAGCGGAATACCCTTGGCATTCGAGCCCGGAAGTCGGTGGCACTACAGTGTTTCGATCGACGTTCTCGGTCGTCTAATTGAGGTTTGGTCCGGGCAAACTTTGGAGGATTTTCTCGGCAAAAGCATCTTCCGGCCACTGGATATGAAGGATACCTCCTTTCATGTGCCCAAGGACAAGGCGAATCGTTTTGCGGCGAACTACGGTCCGGACGGATCAGGTGGTCTGCGGGTGATCGACGATCCCGCCAAGAGTCCTTATCTGAAGCCCGCGGGTCTTGCCTCGGGCGGAGGCGGGCTGGTTTCAACCACCAGAGACTATCTTCGCTTCCTACAGACCATACTCAATGGCGGGGAACTTCACGGAACCCGCATACTTAGGAAGAAGACTGCTCGACTGATGATCCGAAACAAGCTGCCGAAGAAACTAATGCCCATCAGGATCGGACAACCGCCTCGCAAAGGCGTCGGTTTCGGCTTGGGTTTCTCCATCCGTGTCTCCTTGAGCGAATGGGATCCCGGGGGCAAGGTCGGCGAATTCGGTTGGGGCGGAGCCGCCAGCACGCATTATTGGGTTTCTCCCGAGGATCAACTTGTCGTCGTTACCATGGAGCAATTCATGCCGTATAGCTTCGCCACCGAGTGGGCGGTGAAAGAGCTTATTTACGACGCAATCGAAAAATAGCGTTTTTGGGACACCGTCAGTCGTCGTCTAGCGAATCCAGTTCTCGCAGGTGGCCTACGTCTCCCCAGTGCCTTAGAATCCATCCTTTGTCGTTTTTCTCAACCACGTTTACCGAGCAGTTCAGGAGGACGTATTTTCGCGGACTATCCAGCGGTATGCCTGTTACGTAGCGGAATACGGCTCCCAGCACCCCGCCATGCGTGACCACGAGTATTCGCCCCCCTGAATGAAGCGACACGAAGTCCTCGAAGGCTTTCACGCAGCGTTCGTGAAATTGGCGAAAGCTCTCACCTTCGGGCAAGACGTAGTCCGGGCCATCGTTTCGGAATGATTGGTAAACCTCCGGGCAACGTTCCTGCATCTCGTCCGTGGTGAGACCCTGCAGGACGCCCAGATCGCGTTCCCGCAGACGTGCGTCGAGGGAGAAATCGAGTCCCGAAGGTGCTCCAACGATTTCAGCTGTGCGGACGGCGCGGCCCAAGTCGCTTACGTAGCAGGCGCTGAACGTTTCGCCCTCAAGGTGCTCTCCCAGGCATCGAGCCTGTGCCACGCCTCGGGAATTTAGTGGAGCGTCGGCATGGCCCTGCCAGCGCCCCGAGACGTTCCATTCCGTCTCTCCGTGACGAACGAGAATCATTTCCGTTGTTGTTCCCATAAAGCCTAATGCTGATAGTCTTGTCGTCCGTCTTCGTCAGCCTCAAAACTTCCAACCGCAAAAAAGTGACGTTGTTTCTTGTATCCCTCTTCCCTACCCTGTTCGAATGCTCCCGCAGGATATCATAGCCCGAAAGCGAGACGGTGAAGCGATCGCCCCGAAGGATATTCGTTCCATCATCTTGGGTTTCGCCCGGGATGAAGTGCCCGACTACCAGATGGCCGCCTTCGCCATGGCGAT
>CAZWTI010000202.1:0-5788 GCA_964637065.1 uncultured Puniceicoccaceae bacterium | reverse complement strand
AACAACTTGACTCCGGGAACGGCCTTGGGACGCATGCCACGCCATCCTGCGACTACCTGCTGCCCGCCGAGTCCAAGAAAATCGGCTGCGGCCAGTGCATGACCGTCCTTTAAGGTGGTGTCCAGCACGTGGCGCTTCCAGTTCTTGCCGTCGGCAACGTAGCAGGCAACCACGGCCCCGTGCCGAGGCTCGATTGTGGTAACGAATCGCCTACCGTCAGGCAGCTTCCCCTCTCTGACCTCTCCTCCGAAAGGCTTGGAAATTTGCTTTCGGCTCCACGAGTTGTCCTTTTGTCGATCGAGCAACCAAGTTCCCTCGACCCCTGTCACGAGAAGCTCCTCCTCAAGATCCTTGTCCCAGTTGACCGGATGAAAATTATGGCTGTCGTGGAGGAATTCACAGACCAGGCTTGTCTTCCATTCATCCTTTTCGGGATTCTTCGGCATATTGTAGGCAAGCACCTTCAGGGGTGCGCCCCTGCCGCCCTTGTTTCCGCGGCCATACAGTGGCTTGACGATAAGGTCGTACTTGCCTGCGGGATTCTTGACCCAGTGCATGCGGTGAGTGGTGGGTTCATGATAAAGCTTGATTGGCTTCCAGTTTCCTGATCGATCGGGGTTGGGAGAGAGGTAGAAGACGGCGCCGCTGTTCACGGTGTCCCCCGGATTCCATTGGCCCCCAACGGCTACTTCGGCCTTGCCGTCTCCGTCTAAGTCACGAGCGGCTACGCAGACATGGTCGCGTTGCGTTAGATGTCCGCTTACCTGATGCTTTTTCCACGTCGGGTTTTGATACCAAGCCACTTTGTCTTTGTCGACGAGAACGACGTCCGTTTTTTTGTCGCCGTTCATATCGGCCAGCTGAAGACCGTAGCCGACGCCGACATCTACGTCTATGTCCTGCTGGCGAAACTTGGGCTCGGAAGCCACTAGGGCGATTGGCAATGCGATGGAGGGAAGGAATGATTTCAATTTCATCCCATTGAGTTTCGGCGCCTTGCTTCCGGGCGCAAGCAAACTTCATCCTAGGGTTGCCTTTCTTGCCGTGGGGGTTTGTTTGAGTGAATGCCGACATCGTGGGAAGAAGACAGATTGAGTCGCTCTGTTATTGCGGTACCTCCTTTGGCCAGAACCTCTGACGGAAGTATCTCTCTCGTCGAAAACGAAAAGATAGTGGAACGATTGAAGTCGGGAGGAGTGAGAACCTTACTCTATGGAGGCAACGCTGCCCTATACCACATGTCCCTGAGCGAATACCCTGAATTCCTTGCCGTCCTAACAGAGCAAGCGGATCGAGAGGTCGTGGCAATTCCATCAGTTGGCCCCGGATTCGGCATCATGATGGAGCAAGCCGCAATCCTGCGGGACTTCGACTTCCCTACGGCAATGGTCTTGCCGACCCGCGACATGGCCCAGAGTAATGGAGTCGCGACCGGCATCAGGAAATTCGCCGAATCCTTTGGAAAACCCGTGGTTGCCTACCTAAAGTTCGAGGAATACCTAAACGCCAAGAGCCTTCGCTCCTTGGTAGATGACGGCGTACTTTCGTGGATCAAGTACGCGGTGGTTCGGGGAGAACCGGAGGAAGACCAATTCCTCAGTAGTCTAATCGATGAGATTGGACCAAAGGGAATCGTCAGTGGCATTGGCGAACAACCAGCGCTTGCGCACATGAGGAAATTCAAGTTGGCGAGCTTCACCAGCGGATGTGTTTGCGTTGCCCCCGCATTGTCCATGGCAATGCTGCGAGCCTTGAAGGGAGGCGACTACCCAAAGGCGAAAGGTATTCGAGAGGATTTCCGACCCTTGGAGAATCTCCGCAATGCAATTCATCCGGTGACCGTGCTTCATGAAGCCCTGCAGTTGTCGGGAATCGCAAAGACAGGCAGCCTGCTGCCTCTGCTGGAAGCCGTTTCGGAGGAAGCCCACATCTCCATCAAGACCACTTCCATAGAATTAATGGAGAGAGAGGAAGTGTTCGCGAAATCCACGGAATCACACTAATTCAAAAGCGAATGGTTGTTCTTTCTTGCATTTGCATTACATTGAAACATTCAAGGCTTCACTCAATTAATCCCTTACCCTGACAACCGCCATGAACTCAAAGAAATGGACCTTGGCACTGATCGGAATCCTTACCTTCAGCCTTAACGCATTTCTCTTCTCTGAAGATGAAGAACCAATAGATGAACTTGAGCATGCCCGTGAGAATTTCGAGGAGGTTGGCGAGGATTTACGACTCAGGTTGGATGAGTTGGAAGAGGAAGTCCATTACTTGAATGAGGTCCTGAAAGAAGCTCGCGAAATTGGAGAGGAAGAGGAGACCGAACGCATCGAATCGGAATTGATCTTCCAGAAAGGATTCATGTTCACCTGGAGCAAACTACTTAAGGAGCATGAACGTCTTTCCTCCGGCAGTGACGAAGTTTTCGCCGAGCAACATGAAGTTTTTTACGACACATTCAGGCAAGAGGAGCTGAAGGAGGAAAGCGTCCGAACGGGAATGCACTTGCGTGAAGTTGAATTATCCATTGATGAGGCTCGACTAGATGGCGACGAAGACGAGGCCAAGCATCTAAGGCATCGAGCGAAAGCGCTTAGGCTTGAAAGGATGGCCTTGGAAAAACTTGCAGAAGGATGGAAGCAAGTAGTGGCGTTGCGGCAAGAGGAAAACTTTGAGGGATTGGAGAAGAAGGAACGCCACCTCGGCATAATGGAGAGAGACTTGGACGTCTCTCGGCAAATGCGGGACTTGGATGCCGAGCAATTTGAAGCGAATCGAGAACTGGAGCATTTAAGGCGCGCACTGACGATCGCGGAGCGACGAGTAAGTATTTCCCTCAAGGTCGCCGACCAACAACGGAAAGTGGTCAAGACTTGGGAACGGATCAAAAAGTCTTTCCCGGAGCTTGGTGAAGAACAATTGCAGCGGATGATGGAGGACTTCGAATTCATGGAGCATGAGTTCCATCTGTATCGAGAGATGCAGGAACTGCAAATCGGCATGCTGGAGGCCGAAGTTGATGGTGACGAAGAGGAAGTTCGAGAAATTCGGGAGGACGTCGAAGAGCTCAACCAAGAGATCCGAATTCTGAAAGAAGAGCGCCTGCACCAAAGAGAAGCGGAAGACGGCAACTAGTTGTCGTGAGCACCGTCAGTCGCGACATCTTCGAGAATGCTCCATCAAGGGAGCGAAACCTCTCCAGCGACAACAACGCCGGCATTTGCCCGGAGGTTCTGGAAATCTTGTTAGAATGCAATCTCGAGCACGCGCCCGGATATGGAGACGATGCATGGACGAAACGCGCCTGCGACATGCTGCGGGACCTGTTCGAAGCCGATTGCGAAGTCTTTTTTGTCTTCAATGGCACCGCGGCGAATTCACTCGCTCTGGCAACATTCTGCAAGCCATACCATGGGATTCTTTGTCACGATTTCGCACATGCGCTGACGGATGAATGTGGTGCTCCGGAATTCTTTTCGGGAGGGGCGAAGGTCATTCCGCTTTCGGGAGAATATGGCCGTGTTTCTGCCGAGGTCATAAAAGAAGTCGCCAGCATGCGAAACGACCTCCACTTCCCGAAGATTCGTGCTGTAACTCTGACTCAGGCAACCGAACTCGGGACTGTTTACTCAAAGGATGATCTTGATGAAATCGGCGAAGTCTGCCGAAGTCTGGAACTGAAACTACACTTAGACGGAGCACGCTTTGCCAATGCAATCGCTACACTTGACGTTTCTCCGTCCGAACTAATCAAGGAAACAGGAATCGACGCCCTCAGTTTCGGATCTACAAAAAACGGCACCTCAATCGGTGACGCCGTGATATTTTTCGACAAGAAGGCTGCCTTCGAGTTCGAGTATCGATGCAAGCAAGCGGGACAATTGGCGTCCAAGATGCGTTATCTCACTGCTCCCTGGGTTGCCCTCCTGCAGGACGACCTTTGGGTCCGAAACGCGCGCCACGCAAATCACATGGCAGCAAGGCTTCACGAAAAGCTGATCGATATACCTCAAGTAAGCATCCTGTCGCTCCGGGAAGCCAATTCGGTGTTTGTTCAGCTTTCAGAAACCCTGAAGCAGGCCCTGTATCTCAAGGGTTGGCGATTCTATGCCCTTCTGGGCAAAGACGGTTATCGACTGATGTGTTCGTGGGATACTTCTCCTGAGGATGTCGATGAATTCGCAACCGATCTGCTCGAAGCCCTTGCCGACGAGTAGCTACTCGACTACAAAAACGGGTTCGCCTATCGAATCTTCGCGCAGCTTGACTCCAAGACCGAACTCAGTCGAAGCTGCCAAGCGACCGTCGACTCGTTGCGGAGAGCCCTCGGCAAAGCTGACCGTCACGTAACTATTGAAGTCCGTAGAAGTAAAAAGCAAATCCGGCGGCACCCCGTGCGCGAGGTGGGCGATGGCGGAGGTCACAACGTCGCCGCCCCAGCTGTCCTCAACAGTAAGGGCAATGCCCAAGTCCACGCAGAGATCGCGCGCCTGTTTCGCTCTCGTCAGACCTCCGAACTTGGATATCTTGATGTTCACTATGTCCATGGCATCATCGGCATGGGCGCGCAGCAGCACAGGAAGTCCATCCATGTTTTCATCCATCACGAATGGCAGGGAAGTCCGGCGGCGTATTGAAAGGCACTCCTCGTAGGTCAAGCAGGGCTGTTCAATATAGACGTCCAGGTCGGATACTGCATTTACAACTCGGACAGCCTCGTGCTTGCTCCAACCGGTGTTTGCATCCGCAATGAGTTTGTCGCCGGGTTGAAGAACTTCCGAGACAGCCTTGATTCGAGCTACGTCCATATTGGATTCGCCACCGACCTTGAGCTGAAATCGAGAATAACCCTCGGCTCTGTAGTTTGCCACGCTACTGGCCATTTCCTCTGGAGAACGCTGTGAAATGGCCCTGTACAGCACAAAGTCTTCCCCGTATCGACCACCTAGTAATTCGCAGACTGGCTGCCGCGACCATTGTCCGAGGATGTCCCAGCAGGCCATGTCCAAGGCAGACTTCACGTACGGATGGCCTTTCAGGGCGGCATCCATCAGTCGATTGATTGGCAACAGTTTCGTCGGGTCCTGTCCAATAAGATGCGGTGCAAGTTCTCTTATGCCCGACCGCACTCCCTTGGCGTAGGCGGGGAGATAGAACGGGCCCAATGGACAAACCTCGCCAACCCCGATGATGCCCTGGTCGGTCTCAATCTGTACGACCGTACTGTCAAAGACCTCGACGGATTTCCCACCGGACCATGAATACCTTCCCTCGCGAAGAGGCAGGTCGACTCGATGAACGGAGATTCGCTTGATTTTCACACCTTTCTTACAAATCGATGAAGAGGAAGAGGCGCAAGATGGAAGGAGTTCGCGACTTGCAAAGCGCGTCAACATCAGCATCAATCATAACCATGAAGAGACTACCACTGCCATTAAATGAAATCTTGACCTGCCTCGCATTGATCTTCCTAGGGGCTTGTGGTGACGACAAACCCCAAAACCCCGGGAAAGCTTCAACCCATGACAATGAAGATTCAAAGGTTGAAGGCGAAGCAAGCGAACCTTCTCGCCAAGCGCAAGCTACGGCCCCCGTGCGAGAACAAGAACCCCCTCCGGCCTCGAATTGGGTAGGCAATTCCGCTTACTACGCAGCTACTTTCGAGGAGCGAATGGACACAGCAATTCGGGAGAAGACGACTGAGGTGCTTGTTGCCGTACCAAGTGAGGACGGTGTTGAAAATGAAGCGTCCAGAAAGGAAACAAAAGTGGTGACCGAATCCGTC
>CAZWTI010000201.1:0-3244 GCA_964637065.1 uncultured Puniceicoccaceae bacterium | reverse complement strand
ATTCAACTGCCCGGAAAATGCAGTCGTACCACTCTCGGCTGAAGCCTGCAGCTTACAGAGAGCAACAATAGCTAGTCCATTTTCCAAGGTGCTTCGCCAGCGGCCATTTTTACGACTGCGAAGAATACGATGCTTGAGTTCATCTATCCAAGAATGTTCATCGTCCAATTCCAGAAGGACGGAAAGAATGACAGCCTCGGCCGCGGTCTGTGAAGTGAGCCGGCCATTGAAGGTTCGATCAACCTCTAGTGAAAGAGAGTCCGCAGGCAGAGACTTGCGCGCGAGATCTGGACGGCCACTCGCCAACCATGCCCCAGCCAAGCGGGCTCGACCCGCAAGGTCAAGGGCGGCAACTTGATCCAGAAGGTAACGCTGACGAGAAGTCTCAGGCTTGCCAAAAGTGGCAAGCACTTGGCAAATGAAGGCTTGCTCGTTCAAATCGTTTTCACCCGAACGCAAAGATTCCCGCAGGTAGACAACGACTCCTTTGGTAAAGTCATCGTCAATTGAGTAACCCGCGGATTTCGCTTCAATCAGAAAAGACGCCGCGTAACAGGTTCCCCAAAGATTCGGTTCCCGACCTCCGGGCCAATAGGCGAGACCACCCGCGCGGGTCTGCATGGATGAAAGCCTGACTATACCCGCTCTTACCGCTTCCTTGGCGAACTCAGCTTTCACCCCTCCGAGCAACTTTCCCGCATAAGCCAATGGCATCACCTTGCTTGTCGTTTGCTCGACACAACCGTAAGGGAATCCAAGCAAATCGTCGAGTGCTGGCCGTAAATCCGTGACAGGCGAAGCCGATAAGGTGACGGTACGCTTCAATGCATCAGCGAGAAAACGTTCAGGCAGTTCGATTGATCGAGACTCGCCGGCATTAATGACAAAGGTATTGTAGTCGGCATCCAATGTAGCGGCGGGGCGAACGGGAAAGGAACCAACGGACTTAGCGGACAAACCGTTGCCAATCGCATTGACCTTGACAAAGACCTCACCCATAGATCGTTCGGCTTGCATTTCGAACCAAACGCCGACTGAACCACCGGCGGAAAGATTGACAGCTCGCCTTGATTCTCCAATGAGGCGAGCGGGGCCAGATAGAACAAAATCGGTTTCGACCGCAAAGTCTTCCTCGGTCGAATTGAAGAGTGTGACGGAGGAGAGAAATTTGTCACCCGGAGCTACGAAACGCGGAAGAGAGGTTTCCACCAAAAGCGGCGAGGTCACCGTCACGGACCCTTCGGCCGAACCAAACGAATTTCCAGCAACGGCCACCGCCATGAAGCGCAGCTCTCCGGTAAAGTCCAAGGGGAGGTCGAATCCAGCTTGCACAGAACCGTCCTTTTCCACGGGGACAAACTCATTCCATAGAATTACTGTTTTTGGAGGCCTCGCCTTCACCAGCGAACGTCGCTCGGCATTGCCGCCAGCTCCGAATCGCTCCATTGATCCGGGCCTTTTGTAATCGGGAAGAAGCTCAAGATAAAGATCTCCCGAATCGACCGTTGATCGCCATGGCGCAAAGAAAAAGCCAGCGGGGTCAGGAGTTTTGTAATCAGTCACCGACAGGACTCCCTCATCTACCGCCCAAAGATGAACATGACTCGCCTCGGCAACGTTTACATTCGCCCTAACCACGACTTTGCTCCCAGGTCTCACCTTGGCTGGGACTTCCAGGGCGACGTCCAAGAGCTGTTTGGAAAAATCCGTACTCACGCGAGCCATGCCGTATGCTCGATGAGGTTTCCAGTCTGGAGAATCAAAGTCGAGCGGACGCACTACGGATGCCGTGACAAAAGCCCCTCCAGGCATAGGCTTGGGGAGAGGAACCTTCAAGACGGCCTTAGTATCAGAAATGGAAAAGGTTTTCGCCCATGCCACCCTATCGGTCTCGACTGTCAAAAGCAATTGCCCGGGAAACGGGGTCTCGACAGCTAGACGAGCAACTTCTCCAGGACGATATGATGGACGATCAAGGCTTAGAGCAACTCGGTGGGGGGAACCTAATGCAGACAAAGTCTCGCCTTTCCTAGAAACATCCAATCTAACACTAGTAACGCCACCACCGACTAAATCACGAGCAACCACACGCCAAATTCCGGGTTCAGGGCAGGTCATCCGGATTCGCGAGAAATCCTTCCCTGCTCCGGCAACATTTTCGACCAATTTCCTAGAGACCTCGAAGGCCTCCTCCCGACGATGCCAAATCCACCGTCCATCGACCCTTTGCAACACCCAATCGGTTTCCAGTTTTTCCAGGAGAACTTCGACGTTTCCAACAGGAACCTCATTGGTAAGGGGACCTGCGGCGACAAGCTCGATCGAAAAAGGCTGGTTTGCCAAAGGCTTCGAACCTTTCGCCACTCGAACACCAACCAGTCGCGAGGCGGAAAGCTTCCGCAGAGTGAATCGATCGCTAACAGAAGCCCCGCCCGTGGAGGTGACGGTTACGTGACCGGCGGCCTCCCAAAAACCAGGTGTCAGGCGATCACTCGAAGGAAATACGTCTGCGGTGCCGGCTTCATCAGTCATCCCGTCAATAGAACTAAACGAAATTTTAGCGTGACTGTTGGTATCGCCAAAAGAAAAATCCTCCAACCCCACTGCCTCAAAAGGGACTTGTGACCAATCCCCGGCAACCCGAAACGGGAGATTCGCTCCCGCAACTCCAAAAAGATAGCGAGCGGAAATCGAAACTTCAGGAGGTTGGTCATGACCGAACCACGACTGCTCCGTCTCGCTCTTGACCTCCAGTCGGACGGGAACGAAGGCCTCCACGCCCGTGAAAGTCTCCGCAATAACATTATCCGAACCGGGCTAGGACAAAGCGAACCGCCATATCCCCGTCCAAGCTTCCTCAGGCGTGTCATATGACGCGTGAAAGGTTCCGCCCTCGGTCAAGCTAATGGACATGGTCTTCGCCAATTTGCCGTCAGGTCGATATGCTCGAAGCTCAAAGGGTATGTTTGGCACCGGAGCATCGCCGAGATCATTCCGGAGAATGCCCGTCAAACGCACCAAGTCCCCCGGCCGCCGAACGCCGCGCGCTGCATAGAGAAAACCATCCAGTCCCTTCGGCGGTTCACGTCCGTCCTTGTTTAAGGTCGGCAAATCCCACTTGCGTTGATCAAGGCGACGAAAGCTGAGATCGTCTCCCTTTGAGGCAAGTACAATCCATGGTTCACCTGCGGGATGGTCTGCGGGAGCGGCGAGCTCGACAATACCCTGGTCGCTGGTCGAACCT